>JAWVYP010000013.1:0-20731 GCA_033722655.1 Akkermansiaceae bacterium
CTGCTGGGAGATGGTGGAGGCGCCCTCGCGCTTGCCCTTCAGATTCATGAACACCGCGCGCACCATGCCGATGGGGTCGAAGCCGGGGTGGTAGTAGAAGCGTTCGTCCTCGCGTGCGAGGATGGCCTTCTTGAAGTGCTCGGAGACCTGGTCGAGAGGCACCAGGGAGCGTTTTTCGCCGTGGATGCGGCCGAGCTCCCGACCGTGCCGATCGAGGATGATGGTGCGTTCGGGCATGGCGTTGATCTGCGCCGGATCATAGCGCTGGGCACGTAGGCCGTAGACGATGCAGAGCACGGCGAGCGCCATCGCACCGACAATGGCCGGATGGCCGCCGATGCGCAGCGGCCACTTGAGCCACCAGCGCATCTGGCGGGTCAGCCGGTTGAGCAGCAGGAAGGGCCAGAGCAGGATCCACAGCCAGGTCCCGCCTTTGCTGTTTTTGCCGCCCTTGCGCTTGGTCGCGCCGCGCCGCTTCTGGTTGCCCGGTTTCTTGCGCGCGCGCTTGGCCGCCTTCTTTTTCGGGCGGGATCGCTTCTTCGCTGACTTGCGGGCAGGCATCGGCGGGGACCATACGCGATCCCGTCCGGGCAATCCATCACGGAAACTTAACTTTTCCTAAGCGCTTGGAGCGCCTTCAATCGCCAAAGCACATGTCCGGGGTCAGTTTGGCACGTGGGTTGTCCGAAAGCTTCGCGTGCGCCGTCTGCGCCGCTTTGCCGTAGGGGGCTCCCTCGTGGGTGGTGGCGAATTTTTTCAGCGCTGCCAAGGCGTCGGCATTGGCGCTGCCGGCTTTGGCGATGATGCCCATGATGCGGTAGAATTCGCGACCGACTTCGAGTTGCTTGGCATTCGCGGGATCCTTGAAAAAGGTCCCGAATTCCGTGAGCAGCTCATCGTAGGCGGGAATGCCGCGGTAGGTATCCGCGTGATTCTGGAAGTTGATGTAGACGGCGCAGAGGTCGCCCATGGCCTGCTGTTTGCGGATGAGCGCGATGTGGGAGTCGACCTTGTTGTTGATCTTGAGCATCAGTGTTTTTGCAAAGTGGTCCTCCTTGCTGGGGCTCTTCTGCAGCTCGGTGTAAGCTTGTCCCCACTTTTCCCGGCCCACCAGATCAGCGGCCCGCGCCAGGGCGGGTGGCAGGTCGAGAAAGACGGGCTTGTTGACGATTTGCGCGGACTCATCTTTTTTGATCTCGCCGCCATTCTTCTTCACCCACTCCAGATAGAGGGCGGCCGATTTGGGTCCGGGGACCCACCAGTTGGCGCCGCTGGACTGGGTGGTGACTTCCACATCGTCGTGGTAGGAGCGTTTGCCATCCATGGAAATCTTGGCGGTCACGTAGCCACCGACCTTGGACGGATCGACGTCGATGAGTTGATAGGCCTTGCCGGTTGGAATGTTGGCGGGCACCCGCAGGTTCATGGCTTCTCCAAGCCAGATTGCGGTGAGATCCGTGCTGCCCCGGCCGCCGTGGCCGCCGTTTTTCACGTGGTCGATGATGGAGGTGCAGGGCTGGCCGGCCCGGAAGGCGGCAGTGCACCAATCGAAGTGGGATTTGCGCCGGTCGATGTTCTGATACATGTCCGCGTAAGTGGCGTTGAAGAACATGGGCACGCCGGAAACCCGCTTGGGGAAGTCCATGCGCCAAATGGCCGAGTGATCGAGAATGACGGCGATGGCCCGCTCCCGATTGGCATCCGCCCAGTCGGCCGCGGCACGACCACCCTTGCTGATGCCCTGAACAATGGCGCCGGCGTGTTCAATCTCGGGTCGCCCGCTGGCCTCGGCGGCGTCCTTGAGCAAGCGTTTGGTGAAGCCCCGGCCATCGTCGAGCTTGGCGATGAGGGCCACGTTGTTCTCGTAGGCGAAGGTCTTGAGCGGTCCACGCACATTCTGCATGACCCCACGGATGGGCGGCTGGATTTCGCCCTCATAAATGGGAATGTGGATGGTGTTGTTGCCAAAATCGACCTGTTTGAATTCTTCGGCGTGAAGGGGGCCAGCCAGAGCGAGGCAGCTTGCCAAGAGGAGGGAGGGGAGGGTCGCAAATTTTGTGCTCATGAAATCCAAGGGATTGGTGCTCAGTCTCAGTGAGGATCCAATTTCCCGCCCCATCAGCAAGTCCGGATCCTCTAGCGACTGATACCATTTTGAGCGCAGCCTCAGCCGCCAACCGTTTCCATTGATGCTCTTGGGGCAATTGGGTCTGGGGCGGCGGCGGTGACGGCATCACCTTCACCGCGAGCGACGGCACCTGCAATTTCAAGGTGGCCACGATTGCGATTAGGGTCACTACTGCACCGGTGGTCACGAGGGGTAGTTACAGCATGGTCACGCTTAACCGAATGCTCACCCCACGCGCTCCAGCACAACCGCCGCACTGTAGCGGTTGCTGCCGTATGCGAGCATTTTTGCGAAATCCTGTTTGGCGACCGGGATGTCCTGGCAGTCCATGCGGCTGCGGGTCAGTTTTTCCACATCCGGGTCGTGAAGGTAGAAGCAGAGTTCGTCGTGCGCGGTCACCACCACCCAATGGGGGGCTTTGTCGCCGTTGAGGCGGTAACTGCTGATGAGCACCATGACCAAGCGGCCCTTGTTGAGCCAAGCCGCCAGGCGCTTGCAGGTGACCGGGCCCGATTTCACCGGCAGACGTCTCGTTTTGGCCGCATCCATGAACTGCTGGTGGACGAGTTCGATCAGCTCTTTCTTGTGGGCCGCGCGCACGCCCTCAAGAAAGGGGGTCGAGCGGTGGCTCAGATAAGCCGTGGCCTTGTAGCCCCGTGCCTGGGCAGCCAAAGCCAGGCCCACCGGATGACAGCCGCCATGGCCGGAAGTCATGTAAATGGTGGTGGATTCGCGCCAGAGTTCAATTTCGAGTCTTCGGTTGACGATCTGTTTGGGGTTCGCTGCCGCCATCAGCATCAGCATGGATGCCGGCCCGCAGGTGAAGTCCGTGCTTTGCTCATACCACGGCAAGCGCGCTTGACTGGTCACCAGATCGGGAAAACGGATGCGCTTCTGCATGCGCAAGGCATCGGAGTGGTCTTCGTAGTAGTTCGGCCATTCGCCAATCACCGAATAGCCGAGCTTTTCATAGAGTCGAATGGCATCGGTGTTGGCCTTGGCCACCTCAAGGCGCATGAAGAATCGGTCCTGCTCTTGGGCGGCCTCTTCCAACTCGATGATCAGGCCTTTGGCAATGCCCCTGCCGCGCATTTCGGGCAGAATCGCAATCGAATACAATCGGGCCAGACGCGTGCCACTGTGCAGCAGAACCAGTCCGTAGCCAGCCAGGCCCGAGTCCGTCTCGGCCACCAGAAAAATGCTGTGTTCGCCCTTGAGCCAGCGTTGGAACGATCGGCGCGTGAGTTGGTCGGTTGCGAAGCAGGTTTCCTCCATCACAACGAGCGCGTCGAGATCAGCGGCCCGTGCGGGGCGAATCTGGAAGTTCTTGCTCATGGTCAGGCGTCTCAACTTCGCCCGCGCTTTTCCAGGCGGTCGGCGAATTCCTGCATCACAATCATGTAGAGCTCGTCACCCAGATAACGGTCCTCAATCCCGTGCTCGATGCTTGGGTTGTCATTGACCTCGATGACATAGGCCTGTTTTTCCTGCTGCTTGATGTCCACTCCGTAAAAGCCCTTGCCGACCACGGCACAGGCCTTGAGCGCAGCCTTGAGCACGTTGCGCGGCACCTCAAAGGTGGCGATGGTTTCAAAGCCGCCGGACTGGTGACGGGCCTGGTCCGAGCCATGGTTGTAAATCTGCCAGTGACCCCGGGCCATGAAGTATTTGCAGGCGTAGATGGCGCGACCATTGAGCACGCCGATGCGCCAATCGTAGTCCGTGTAGAGATACGCTTGGGCCAGCGCCAGGGATGAGTCCGCCAGCATGAGTTTCAACTTTTCATCCAACTGTGCGCGGCCTTCAACCTTGTAGACGCCGACCGAGAAGGAGCTTTCGGGCAATTTCAGAACGACCGGGTAGCCCAGCTCCTCCTCAATCCGATCAAGTGTGGCTTTGCTGGCATCGGCCGCCACCAAGGTCTTGGGTGCCGCCACCTTGTTGTAGGTGAATGCGTCGTGTAGAAAGATCTTGTTGCAGCAGCGCATGATGGAAGTCGGGTCGTCCATCACGACGATGTCTTCCTTTTCGGCGCGCCTGGCCAGTCGGTAGGTGGGGTGATCGATGGATGTGGTCTCGCGGATGAAGAGGGCATCATACTCGGAGATGTTGGTCAGTTCCTTGGAACAAAGCACCTCCGCCTCGATGCCGACTTTGGCGGCGGCGCGGATGAATCGCTGGATGGCCTCCGGATCGCTGGGCGGCATGGCCTCACCGGGGTCAAAGAGGATCGCCATGTCCCAGCGGTATTTTCGCCGTTTGGGATTGCGCCAGACCCGTTCGGTGAAGGTTCGGAAGCTGCTCTCAAACACCGGATGCTGCGCTTCCGGCAGCTCATCGGGGCTGAGGGTTTCGATTTTCTGGAGCTGATCCCCATGAGCAAAGACGACCTTGAGGATGGGTGCGGGAAAGCGCTGGAAGAGAGCCTTGGCAAAGGGCTTCCAAGCTTCGTTCTCGGTCTGCCCGAAGTGGATGTACAGATGCCTGGGGGGTTCGTCCGCCTCCTGGACCACGGGCAAGAGGGCGGCCAGGATCTGGTGGGCTTCATCGGTATCCTCAAGTTGGCGCAGATCGTTGATCGTGTTTACGCCCGGCAGGATCTGATGCTTGCGCGACTCGGCCAACAGCGAGCAGTAATAACCGCGGCTGAGATAACGTCCGGTGTCGCAAAGGTTGATGATGCGCGTCTTGGGCTCCCCCAATTTCGGATAGTCAGCGAGGTATTGCTCGAAGGTGATGGGCTTGAAGTCGAGGCCGGGAATGGGCTTCCCGTCATCGGTGACGACCAAGGTTTTGTACATCTAGTGGGCTTGCTTCTTGATAGCCTTTTGCCGTGGTGGGCTCAAGGTGAGAATGCCGAGCAACTCACGGAGTTGGCGGCAACATCGTGTCAGGGAACTCATGATGCAAAGAACCAACCGGGCAGCATGCTAGTCTGCCGGAGTGATCCAAGCGGTGGTTGAGGCGAATGTCTGCTCGTCGTTGTAGGTGCTGTGAAATGTGGTTTGTTGTGCGTCCGTGATGGGTCGGCTTGGAGAGATCGGGGCGTCAGGGGGATTGCCCCAAAGGGCGTTGTGGAAAGCGCCGTAACCGGCCATGACGCCGTAGCCGATGAAGTTGGAGCCGACATGAATGCGGGTGCCGGCGATGCGTCCAGCGCAAATCTCATGGGTGGCATCAATCATGTAGTAGCATTCGTGTTCGGCGACGATTTCAATTTCATCGGGTCGGACGCCATAGGTTTGAGCGACGTAGTCGAGCATGAGTTTGACTTGGCGACTCAACTCCCCGGCGTCGTGTTGGGACTTGCGCATCGGGTCGTAGCCGATTTTGAGGACCACCTCGCCCCGGATGACCTCCGGAAACATGTAGAAGCCCAGCGCGCCGTCGCTGCCGATGTCCAGGTTGTAAATGGTGTGGAGCTTGCAGCGGGCGGGAAGCTTGAGGTGCAGTGTCTTTTGCGGAATCTTGCGAATGTTCTGCTCGCGCATCCTTGCCGGCATGGCTGCCTTGTCGATGAAATGGGCCAGAACCGAGGAGGTGTTTTCCCCGGCGCACACGATGACATCACCTGCCGTGACCACCTCGCCATTGCTCAGAAAGACCTCGCTGGTGCCGTCCGGCCGGATGGAGGCCCGAATCACCGTGGTTTCGAAGGATTCGCCGGCTCCGCGCCTGAGCAGGTGGCGGTGCATGGCGTCGATGTAGTTGCCCAGATGGATGCGTTTGGAATCGAAGGCGTTGATGACCGCGGCATAATGGCTCGGCATCCTGAGCTGGAAGCGTTGGTTCGCCTCGGCGACATCGTAGCATTCATAAGGGATGGCCCGTGCTTCGAGTGTCTGGACGATGGAGCGGGCATGTTGCGCCTTCTGCGAAAGCATCAGGTAGGGGGTTTCGCTGGAGGTCGGGGAGAGAATTCGGCAGTCCATTTCCCTTTCAAGCCAGGCCATGAAATCCCAAGTCTTGCAGATGAAGCTGTGGAGCATGTCACTTTGCATGACGGAGCGACTGCCGCGCAGATTTCCCTGTGAGCCGACTTCATCGCGGTAATCTCGCCGGGCACCCTTTTCCACGATCCGCACGCTGGATTCAGGACGGCCACGCCGATAGGCGCATGCGGCCGAGAGCCCCAATGCCGCGGCACCAATGATGAGAACGTCTGTTTCTGATGTGCGCGTCATGGTCTTGTCGAGTTGCCTGTGGTGTCGTCCCGCCAGTGGGATCAAAAGCAATCCATCCAGCACATGCAACAGCGTGCTCTCAAGCATCGTGGTTCACGCCCCGGGGCAAGTCCGGTTCTTCAGGCGACTGGCGCCATCTAGGCGACGCCCACCCAAGTCAGGGATTCGCGCCCCCGAAGCTCAGCCTTCACCAGCTTTTGCGAAACCGGGGTTCTGCCGCGTCCGATATGGCGAACCCAAGTGACCGCGTGCCGCACCACCGCCGCAGGATCCCAGTAAAAATGGGGAGCGTGAGGTTGCAGCCAGGCAAAGCTCGGGTGGTAGTCCATCGAGATGCAACACAGGTTTTGCTCATCCATGCGGTGCTCATGGATCAGGTAGTTTTGCACGGCATTGTGGATCATCCAGTCATCGACAAAGATCGCGGTGGGAGGCGTCAATTGAAACAGCCTGTTCAGACACTGCTTGAGTCCGGCAGCGGTGTTGTCCCACTCGGCCAGATTGTAGGCGCTGTACGGCAGGTCGTTTTGTTCGAGGGCCTCAATGAAGGTGCGCTCCGTCAGGCCCGGCCCGGATGTCATCAATTGGGTGCGGGTGAGCATCACGATCCGCCGGTGGCCCTGCGAGTGGAGCACCTCGACGGTCTCGCGCAGAGCCGCCAGGATGTCCGTGCCTGAACCGGCGATGGGCAGATCACTCATCCGGCCAAACAGCGCGAAGACGGGGCAGGGCAATTCCAGAAGTCGCTCCAAGATCGGTTTGGATCCGGAATAGACGATCCACGCGTCTGCGGCTTGTTTGGTGATCATGGCGGCGATCCGGCCCGGGTCGAACTTGAGCTCGCTCATGGAGCGGGGGGCAAAGCTCATGCGGTGACCGGCTGCTCCAAGCTCGTATTGCAACTTGAGGATGTAGTCGTCGGTCTGATCCCCGGGGTCGTAGAGCAAGACTCCCACGGTGAGCGATGGCAAACGGGCCGGGGCTTGGTTCGATTCCACAATTCGCCGCGCTTTGCCCGGACCGCTCTTTTCCAAGAGCCCCTCCTGCTCCAATTGCTGCAGGGCCCGTTCGACCGTGCTGCCGTGCACGCCCAATTCGCGGGCCAGCTTGTCGCGCCCGGGCATACGGCCCTGCCAGCGACGGCGACTCAATTCCTGCCGTAGATAAGAGGCGGCCTGCTCCGCAACGCTGTGTTTCTCGAGCATGGACAAGCCTGTTCTCAAGCGTACTGGATGTCAAACTGCATCAGGCTGGAGGCGGATCCGCATGACTCTACCCTATCTGCAGCGCTCGAATGTAATTTCCCTCAGCGCGCCAGTCACTCAGTCATCATGAAAACACTCCGCATCCTGTTCCTGCTGTTGCCGCTGTTTGCGATATCAACAACAGCCCACGCGGCTGTCATCACAACGATGTCCGTCACGGGCGGAGAGGAATTCAACACGGACACTCAGCGCATGAACCTGCTTGGAGCAGGCTTTACCGATACAGGCAACATCTATACCTCGACCCATATCGAGGCTGGATGGGGAACCGGCAACCACTGGCTGGGGGGTAGCACCGCCCAGGAACGAGTTGTCGAATTCTCCTTGGGCGGCACCTACACCGTCAACGAGGTGCACATCTGGAACATGAACACGGGTTCTACGTACCAAGCAGACTCGGTGGATATCATTTTTTCAGAAAACGCGACTTTTGGAGATGCGGATGACACAGAGGTGAATTTCAATCTATTCGTAGCTGCTGGATACGGGAATAGCTACACTGGCGAGCATTTCACATTCACTTCGATTGCAAATGCCACCCACGTTCGCTTGGAGGCGACAGGCTCAGGAAGTTTTGTGGGGCTTTCCGAATTCCGGGTAAGCCAAATCCCCGAACCCTCCTCGACCCTGCTGGTCGGACTGGCGGTCATGTTCGGCCTGTTGCGCCGTCGGCGTTGAGACGGGTTCGATCCCGGCAAGCCCTTCCTTTCTTAGGGGAGCCGATGCACTTGCTGAGCCTGAATCTTGATCTATGATTGTGTTGCCCTCTGACCGGGATGTGACCACCACGACAACCGCCCCCCCAATGAAAGCTCCGATCCTTGCTCTCGCCGTCCTCAGCATCTCCGTCCTGATCCCAAAGGCTGAAGAACTGCCCCTCGATGTGGAGCGAGTCCTTCATCAACTCAAGGAGTTCGAAGCCAATGAGCGAGCGAAGGCGGAAGTGGTCATCGCGGACAAGCGCCTGGAGGTGGTCAAGTTTTTGGAGTCCGCCCTCACGCGCGAAACCAAGGCGGGCAAACTCGAGAGCGCGTTGCTGATCAAAAAGAAGATCGAAAGCCTGAGCCCGGAGCCGGCAGCGGATCAGCCTGCCAAGCCCAGCCTCGGGGGCAACCGAGACTTCTACGGTGAGTGGACTTGGTTCATCCCCGACCAAACGCTCATCCTCGAAAAAGGCAACAAGGCCTTCATCCAGCTTCCGGGTGGTGGTGCCAAACTCGAGGCGAAGTGGCAGTCTGCGGGCGATCGCGGCCGAACCATCGTCGTCAACTGGGGCAATAATGAAGCCCGCATCAAATTCGACCCCACCTACGAGACCGGAGACATCAAAGGCAAGAACGGTGGTCACGAGTTCGACACCGAGCTCAAGCGCATCCGCTGAGCTACCAGCCCCGGTTTGGGTGGGCAGGTCGGCGGGGATGGGCTGATTTTCGATCAAAATGGCGGTTTGGGGGCCATTTCAGCCCAATTCTCTTGCAAAATCGCCGCCGTACGGCTTTCTTCCGCCCCCCAACCCCAACCTAGGACGGTCCGGCTCCGGCTGGGCTCATCCCGAATCCCATGAGTGATACCGAAAACACAGCTACCGAAGAAACCGCCGCCATCGAGGACATCGACGCCGGTGCCGCCAAGAAAATTGACCTCAAGGACTACCAGCTCCACGAAGGAGACACCGGTAGCGCTCCCTACCAGGTCGCACTGATGACCCAGCGCATCCTCGCCCTCACCGAGCATCTCCACAACCACACGAAGGACTTTTCGTCCCGCCGCGGACTTCTCGCCCTGGTCGCCCAGCGCCGCAAGCTGCTCGACTACATCAAGAAGGGTGATGAAGACAAATACAAGGAGGTCATCAAGGGCCTCGGTCTCCGCCGCTAAAAAAGTTTTGCAAACCAGCCACGTGGGTCTTCCCCGTGGCTGTTTTGCAATCGGGTCGGGACAATGAATCCCCTGATCCGAGGAATGAATCCTCCCGACGCCGCACGCGGCGGAGGTCATGAATCATTCCGAACCGAAACGACCCGAAGCCGAAGTGGCCGAGGGTTTTGTCTGTAAGAAAAAGAAGAAAAGAAAAACGAAAGTAATGAACATCCATAGTAAGACGATCGAAGTCGGAACCAATCCAATGACGATCGAAACCGGCAAACTTGCCAAACTCGCGGACGGTGCAGTCACCGTGCGCTGCGGCGACACCATCATCCTCGTCACCGCTGTCTCCCAGACCAAGATCCGACCGGGCCAGACCTGGTTCCCGCTCTCGGTCGAATACAAGGAAAAGGCCTCCGCTGCAGGCGTCTTCCCCGGTGGCTACTTCAAGCGTGAAGGCCGTCCCACCGAGAAGGAAATCCTGACCTGCCGCATGACGGACCGCCCGCTGCGTCCGCTCTTCCCGAAAGGTTACCTTTACGACACCCAGATCATCGCAGTGCTGCTTTCCGCCGACGGCGAGAACGACGCCGATGTGCTCTCCATGAACGGCGCCTCCGCCGCCCTCTGCCTCTCCGACATTCCCTTCGCTGGCCCGATTGGTGCCGTGCGCGTCGGTCGCGTCGATGGCAACTTCGTCATCAACCCCACCCACGAACAGCGTGAGGAAAGCGACCTCGACCTGGTGTATGTCGGCAACAAGACCGACGTCATCATGATCGAAGGCCAAGCCGACGAGCTTCCCGAGCAAGACTTCATCAAGGCCCTGCACGCCGCCCAGGAGGCTGTGAGCAAGATCATCGAGGCCCAGGAAGAACTGGTCGCCAAGGCCGGCAAGGAGAAGCGCGACTACGAAGTCACCGTGGCCAAGGAGGACCTCCTGGAAATCGGCTACGAAATCGCCGGTGACCGCATTGAGGAAGCCATCTACGCCCCGTCCAAGACCGAGCGCGCCAAGAAGGTCGGCGCCCTGCGCGACGAAGTCGAAGCCGCCATCCTCGAGCGTGTGCCCGAGACCTCCGAGTTCGAGATCGAACAGGTCTTTGAATACATCCAGAAGAAGGCCTTCCGCATCTCCATCATGGAGAAGGGCGTGCGCGCCGACGGCCGCAAGCCGGGTGACCTCCGTCCGCTCTACGGCGAAGTCGGCACCCTGCCCCGCGTCCACGGTTCCGCCATCTTCTCGCGTGGTGAGACCCAGGCCCTGGGCATCTGCACCTTGGCTCCCGCCGACGAGAAGCAGTACATGGACAACTACTCCGGCGGTGAAGACACCAAGCGCTTCATCCTGCACTACAACTTCCCGCCCTTCTCGGTGGGTGAAACCGGCCGCATGGGTGGTCTCAACCGTCGGGAAATCGGTCACGGAGCACTCGCCGAGCGCTCCATTGAGCCGGTCATCCCCGACGAGGCCGATTTCCCCTACGCCATCCGCGTGTCCTCCGAGGTGACCGAGTCCAACGGCTCGACCTCCATGGCCACCGTCTGTGCCGGCACCATGTCCCTGCTCAACGCAGGTGTGCCTCTGCGCCGCCCCGTTGCCGGCATCTCCGTGGGTCTCGTCACCGAGAACAACGAAGACGGCAGCCTCAAGGAGCACAAGATGCTCTTGGACATCATCGGCTCCGAGGACTTCTACGGCGACATGGACTTCAAGCTCTGTGGCACCAGCGAAGGGGTGACCGGTTACCAGCTTGACCTCAAGCTGCCCGGCCTCCCGCTGCCCATGCTCGAGGAAGCCATCCAGATCGCCAAGGACGGCCGCAGCAAGGTGCTCGACAAGATGGCTGAGTCCATCACCGAGCCCGGCGAGATGAGCGCCTACGCTCCGCGCATCGTCAGCCTGAAGATCCCCGCCGACCGCATTGGCGAGCTGATCGGACCTGGCGGCAAGAACATCAAGGCCATCCAGGCCGAGAGTGGTGCCGAGATCAACATCGAGGACGACGGCACCGTCCACGTCTACGCTTCCAAGGAAGCCGGACTGGAGCGCGCCAAGGAAATGATTGACCGCATGTTCAAGGAAGTCGAAGTCGGCGAGACCTACACCGGTCCGGTCGTTTCGGTGACCGCATTCGGCGCCTTCATGGAAGTCCTGCCTGGCAAGGACGGCCTCATCCACATCTCCGAGCTGGCCGAAGGCCGCACCGAGAAGGTCGAGGACGTCTGCAAGAAGGGCGACATCGTCACCGCGAAGTGCCTCGGCGTTGACGAGCGCGGCCGCGTCAAGATGTCCATCCGTGCCCACCTCCGCGACCAGAAGTCCGGAGAGGCCGATGCCAAGGAAACCAGCGAGCCGCTGGTGACCGAGTAAGCCTCAGGCTTCCCAACCATCACAAGCCGTCACCTCGAAAGGGGTGGCGGCTTTTTTGTGTCTGCAGGCCGTGTTTTGCCCAGCCCGGAAATTTCATGAAACCTCGGTCTGCGGCTTGTCCCTCCCGATGTTGCCTGCGTTCTCCTTGAAAAACGCAGTTGGACAGAGTGTCAACTCAGACCGAACCGCGTTTTCAGCGTCGGCCTTGGCAACATCGAGAATTCCTGCGCCTCGCCCACGAGAATCATGAAAAATCCGGGCTGGGATTGTTGAGTCAAAGGGGCTCAACGGCCGACTTCCAGTAGCGCTGGCCATCCAAGCCCAGCCTGCAGATGCCCTGGTGGCGCAAGGCCGCGGCAATCCGGAAGGAGTGCTCCGACCCGTCCGGCTGGCTCACCGAGACCTTCTCTCCAAAGGGATGTTTGCCGAAGCCGATGAGTTGTGAGGGAGTGTGTCCCGGTTCGGCCCCGAGCAGAACCAAAGCAGGTGGCTCCTTGCCCTCGCTCGTCATCAGGCCGGGAGACCAGCTGGGCAGTTTGGGGCGCGGCTTGAGCCGCAAGCGGCGAAGACCCTGCTCAATGAGGGTCGGGAAGTATCCCTCGCGCTGGTTCATTTCCGAATGCCAATCCACCGAAAGCAGCGCATCGCACAAGCGGTCACGGCTTGACTGGTCGGGCCAGCTGAATTCGGCTTCATAGCCGCGCGCATCCCGGCGGGTCACGGTGGCCGTGACCTCGAGGGGACCAGCCGGCAACCACAGCTTGAGGGTTTTCGATTCGCCGACTTGGGGAGGATGGGCGCTGGCCACCCGGATTTCGGCCTCGGAAATCCAGCTCGTGGAGGACTGCCCTCCAGCGCTGTCCTCCACGGGCAAAGGGATTTCGAAGCGGTAGTACTGGTGGGTTCGTTTGGTGCGCCGGTAGATGTCTACCAGCCACCATGCGGAACGGGCGCCGTTGTAGATCAGCCAGAAGGAGGAAATCAGCAGCAGGTCCCAGGAATAGCCGGGCGGAAGGGGGCGGGTCATGGCCTCGGCGCTCAAGAGGTCACCGGGGCTTTTCCCCTGCGACAGGCTGAGGACGGTTCCACTGATGGGGCCGAGGGATTCGATGGTGGGAATTTTCCAGAGGCCGTAGACGAGGGCGACCAGGCTGATGGCGGTGAGGGCGATTTGCGGGGATGCCAAGCGCCAGTCGTAACGGCCCTCAAGGTTCTTCTGCGATGCCTTCCAGGAAATGCGACGCCCGAACACGGCACTCCAGGAGACGATCTGGATGGGCATGCGCGCGATGGCAAAGAGCTGGGCGGTCCAATTGCGGTTCATGCCGCAGCCCTGCTCGTCCTGGAGGAGAATCATCACCAGAGGAAGGCCGAGCACGACGGCCACATTGATGAAGGTGATCTCGAAGGGTTGCCATGCAAAGAGCAGTGAGAGGATGGGCACCAGGAACATCAGCAGCTGCTGCCAGCACTCCATGTAGATCAGGCCGAGCTCGCCATAGGAGAGCCGTTGCTTGAGCGTGAGCTTCTTCGACTTCCATGGCTTTTCGAGCCTCAGGGCCAGCAGGTTGCCGTGAGCCCAGCGCTCGCGGGTGCGGTAGTAATCCGCCAGATCAGCTGGAGCGATCCCGTAGGCGATGGACTCGTTGAAATAGACCGACTCGTAGCCTTGCTCATGCATCAGCAGGGTGGTGTGCATGTCCTCGGTCACGGTGATCTCGGGAAATCCGCCAATGTCTTCCAGCGCCTTGCGTCGGTAGATGACGCCGGTGCCGCAACTGGTGGCGGCATTGTAGCTGTCCTTGCAGCCCTGGGTGATGTTGTAGAAGCGGCTCTGGTCATGCCACAGCCTGCCCTTGCCGTGATGCATGTACTGCAGGCCGTCGAGGTTGTAGTAATCCTGGGGTGCGATCACGGTTCCCACCTTTTCGTTGGCGAAAAAACCGAGCATGAGATCGAGACACTCGGCTTGCGCGATGTGGTCGGCATCAAAGACCGCGATGAAGTCGCCGCTGGAGTGCTCCAGCGCATGGTTCATGTTGCCGGCCTTGGCTCCCTGGTTCTGGGGTCGGCGGATGTAAACAAGCCCCAGTTCATCGGCGAGTTCCCTGAGCTCGTCGCGCTTGCCGTCGTCGAGCAGGTAGGTGGTGTGCGGATAGCGGATCCTGCAGGCCGCCCGGGCCGTCTGCCGGATCATTTCGAGTGGCTCCTTGTAGACCGGCAGGAAGACGTCGACTTTCAGGTCTGCCGGCGGGGTAAGCGGCTCGCGGTGGCGATAAGTCCAGGTGCTGCAAATGTAGACCACCGCCAGCGCAAAGGCGAGGACCTCGGCCAGGTAGAAGAGTAGGGAGAAGGCCCAGTTATCCGAAAACACCGTGAGCCGCCACAGCAGATAGGCGGAGGTGATGCCAATGATGACGAGGGCCAGGGGTTTGCGCGTGCGCTCGCCTGCTTGCAGCCGTTTTTCAATTAACTTGGAGCGGGACATAAGGGGGCACAGCGGGGGAGGCGCAGCGGGGGGGCACAGCGCGTGGCGCCAGAAACGCGCACATCCTGACCGCAATCTTGAGGGCGATACAACCCTGCAAATCAGCAAAAGAGGCCGAGATGAGGGCTTCTACAAGAGGTTCAAATATCGGCAAGCATGGCAAAAATCACCGCTCCGCGTGGTCTGGATTGACAAAGGCAACGCAAGGTATCTAATGCGCTCATGTTCAAAAAATCCATTCCCCCTTCCGTTGTGGCCTTGGCCCTGACTGCAGTTGCAAGCGCCGGCGAACCAGTCGCTCCCGCCCCTGCCGCCACCAGTGCTGGCGACATCTTTCTTGGTGCGAACGCCCGTGAAGATGCCTGGTATTCCTACCTCGGCACCAACTACGCATTCAACGGCGACAAATCCGCCGATGGGGTTATCCTTCACTCCATGTTCGGCTACGGTGGCTACGAATACGACACCCTGCTGGGTGGCGTTGAAGCCGACCTGACCGAGTTCGACTTCGGTCTCGGTTACCAGTGGGTGCTTCCCGCCCACCGCCTGTCGCTGATTGGCGCCTACAACTGGGTGGACCACGACCTCTCCGGCAACCCCACCGACATCGCCAACAACGACAGCGAGGGCGAGTCCTCCGGTTTCAAGGCCAAGCTGGACGTTTGGAACACCGACGTTGCCGACTACCTCTATGGCGGTACGGCCACCTACTCGACGGCCAATGACGATTACTGGAGCCGTGTTCTCGTGGCCCGCAACCTTGGCAGCTTCTTCGTTGGTCCCGAGTTCATTGCCCAGGGCAACGAGGAGTATGAAGAACTCCGTGCAGGCCTGGCGCTTGCCGGCGTGAAGCTTGGTTGCGCCGACCTTGGCGTCAGTGTGGGTTACGCCTGGGCCGATCCCGACCAGGGCACCGATGACCAGGACAGCCTCTACGGCACGCTCCACATCTCCTTCGAATACTGATTCAGGCGATTGCAATTCCGGTTGCTCAGTCCCGGGGAAGTGCGCAAGCACTTCCCCTTTTTCATTGGCGGGCCGAGCGTGGGGGCCAGTTGCCGTGTGGGAATGAAGGGCGCCTGATGCAGGCGGCGATTCACCAAAAAGCGCCAAAAGGGCCAAAAGGGCTTGGGCAAATGGGCCTGGGCAACTGTGTTTGCCAAGCCGCCTACTCGCTGATGACGGGCGTAATGACGAGCTTGTCGAGCTGGGCCGGGTCCTTGATGAAACGGGCTGTCCTGCCCAGCCCACCCAAGGCGCTGGTCGTGCCCGGGTAGGTGGCGGCATTGGGATCCTCGGGGCAGGCGGTTTCGTCGTGATAATATTCGAGAATGGAGAGCAGGCGCTTGTAATGCGAGAGCTTGCGGACCTTGTCCTCGGGCTGATTCTCCTTTTCGGTGGCGTAGATCACGTACTGGATACGCTGCAGATCGTGAGATCCGATGTTGACCAAGCCGTCACCGATGCCCGTGTTGATGTAGTGCTTCTGCATGAATTCCGGGGTGACCGGTATGGCGACGTGGTAGAGCGCGGCGCTGCCATCTGCGGAGGCGGGGATCCTGAGCTTCTGGGCCTTGGGGCCATCAATCGCGAACTCGCGGTAGCGATAGCTGTCATAGCGGTGCTTCGCATATTCGTATTCATCCACCAATCCTCCGCTCGCGACCATCAACTTGGACTCGAAGCCGGCCTGCATGAATTCCCTGTCATAGCGCAACTCATAGTCCTGCTGGCTCTCGTTGGAATAATCCCGCTCCACGTGGTTGGGGTTGTTGGAGAAGCCGTCCTTGTCGTCATCCAGCGCTGCATCGTAATCGAAAAACTCGATGGAGAGGTAGAAGTCCTGCTCGCCGGTATTGGCGACAAGGAAGCTGTAATGGGTGGCATCACGGATGTCCGGGCGTTCATGCAGGGCGAACTGCTTGGTCAGGCCGCCGGAAACGCCGTGGACATCGCCGCCCCGCTCGGGCTGGTCATGATTGAAGAATGGCCGGGTGTCGAAAGCCACCATGTCGAGTCCTCCGATGCTTGCGTGCTGCAGCGGATTGGCCAACTTCCACTGCCATGACAGTCCTCCGGGAGCCAGCGAGAAGTCGACAGCGGCAATCGTCCTTGAGGCTTCATGCTCCCGCAGCGCGATCATGGACCTGGGTGGTGCATCAATCAGCCTGCCGGTGCCCTTGAGCAACTGGCGGATGGGTGGAAAGGGTGTGAACTGGCTGTCCGGTTCCACCGTGGCGGGGTGCAGGGACTTGAGAGGAATGCACATCCAGCGGTTGCCCCCTTCCTGCGGGAAAGGTTCTAGACCGGCCGCCCTCACAAAATCGCCGAACTGCTTCGCCCTTCTGCTGGCCCGCTGCTCTTCGGATATTCCCGGATGATCATGTTTGTAGATCCATGCCAGCCGATTGTCCCGGGCAAACCTTTCATAGAGATTGAAGAGGCTCTCCTGGCTATCGCTCTCTTGCAGCTTCACGTAATAGAGATCGGGATTGTTGACCGACCGCCACATGCGTCCGGAGAAACTCTGGATCCGGTCCAGTTCGACGGCGGGTTCTGCGGTCGCCGACATGAGCGAGACGCAGCTGCGGATGACTTCCTCCCGGATTGCCATTTGGGGGGCGACAGGGCCAGCATTCACGCTGGCTTGGGGAAGCAGGAGCACTGCAACTGCAATGCGAACAAGGGGGGAACAGGCTTTCATTGTATTGTAGGCCTACCCGGATTTCTCAGGGCGGCAAAGCAAAAAGAATCCATTGGGCGCCAACATGATTCCAAGGTGCTGGAACACCTAAATCATCCATAAATTGGGATTCTGGTTCAGGAGACAACTCATTTGGGAGTTGAGACAGCAATGCCCGACCTGAGCCGGGGTCACAAGCATGGGTCGCATCCCTATCCCCCATGATCGCGGGACTATTTTCATTTTGTAATCTTCGCGATTTCGATCTAATAATCATCATCAAAGACCATCGTGGTAAGCCTGAAAAAGCCTAATCAAGCCTACCTAGCGTGAGTCATTGCCCACGACAATGATTCGATTCGAGATCCAGGAACTGCTCAACCAGTCCGACTGGGGAGTCACGTATCTTGCTTACGACAAGCAGGACGAATGTGACGTAGCCCTTCGTCGCTACATGCCCTTGGGCCGTGATGGCACCCTCAGCGAGCAGCAGATCCGCGAATACGACCAGCGCTGCATCCGCCTGAGCCGGATTGAGCACGAAAACCTGCGGGCGGTCATCCAGGGCAGTGTGGATCGGATCGACAGCACGCCTTACCTGGCCACTGAGTGGGTGGACGGCCAGCCGCTCGACGAGTTGCTGAAAGGCGAAAAGCTCGATATCGAGACCGCCAAGGAGCTCGCCAAGTGCGCGCTGAAGGTTTCGCTCCTGCTCTCCAAGCCCTTCGGCGAGGAGGCCATCTGGATCGACACCGATCCCAACTCCATCATCGTCGGCAGCGAGGACAGCAAGCGCGGCTTCACTTTCTGGGTTTGTCTCTCGAGATGGTTCGGGGTCTCCATGGAAGGGCGCAAGGTCGCCTCGGTGGCGACCATGATCGAGAAGCTCATCGGTTGGGATACGCAGGTCTACAGCAAGGAGTCCGGCGGCGGGTTCGGGGCCTGGGTCAAGACGGTCAAGGGCTCGCCCGACATCGGTGTTCAGGAAGCGCTCGACGCACTTGCCGAGATCACCGGCGAGAAAAGCAGTCGCCCTTCCCGCACAAAGACCAAGAAGTGGGTGGTGACTCCCCCCCCTTCGCCGAAGCGGGCCAAGACCCGAAAGTCGGGTCCCTCTCCGGCTCCCACAGCCAGAAATCTGAGCTCCCAGGCCTCCCCCTTCCTGACTCCCCAGCGCGGGGTCAAGCCCACGCAACCGGCCCGCTCACCTGCAGGGGCTCCGGTCAAGCCAGCACCGGCAAGCACCAGCCAGCAATTGCCCGCGCCCCCTGCGCCGGCAGCCCAGGCCAATTCGTCCTCGAGCTCATCCATGCCGATGGTGGTCGCCATTGCTTGCATCGCCTGCCTAGTGGGCATTGCCTACCTGGCCAAACGCAATCAGGACCGACTCATCGAAGAGATCGCCCAGAAAGGCGATGCAAACACAGAAGGTCAGGCAGTGGGCTCCGCTGCAAACGAGCCCCCGCCAGCGACACAGCCAAAAGATCCAGTGCCCGATCCGGAGCCGAAGCCGGAGCCGGAGCCGAAACCGGAGCCGAAACCGGAGCGCCCGCCGGCTCAGGATGGAATTCCCGACATCACGGACATGGCCACCTTCAAGGGTGTCGAAAGCGGAGACAAGGTCATCGCCAAGGGCACGGTCCAGTCCGTGCAACGAAATCGGGGAGACGTCTTCATCATTTTTTCAGCGGGCTCAAAACAGGGTCTGGTCCGTGGCAAGGCAGAAATAGGAGAAGGTCCAAATCCAGCCACACTGGAGAAACTGGCCCAATTCGAGGGCAAGGAAGTGGTGTTGGAGGGCACCTACAGTCGCAGCAGCAATCAGGGAAGGAAGTTAAACTTCAAAGGGATGGATCAAATCATGTTGCTTGAGGATTACCTCGAGCAGAAGAAATCCGCGGAGTAGAAGGCGATGGTGGCTCAGCCGGCTGTCGTGCCAGAGGGGTCAGGATTGCAAGGTCTGGTTGGCGTTTTTAAATGATAAGTTCCAGGTGGAATGTTCGTTTCCTTGGGATGAAAAAAGTCTTCCTGCTGCTTTGTGCCCTGTCTGTCCTGCCGTTCTCCTGGATCCAAGCCGAGGTCAAATTGCCCGCCATCTTCAGTGACCACATGGTCCTCCAGCGCGATGTGGACGTTCCGGTCTGGGGTTGGGCCGATGCCGGGGAGAAGGTGACGGTGAGTTTCGCCGGCAAGACCGTCACGACCACTGCCAGAGACGATGGCGAATGGATGCTCAAGCTTCCCGCCCAGGCCGCCAATCCCAAGCCGCAAAAGCTCAAGGTCATGGGCAGCAACGAGATCGTTTTCAACAACGTGCTCATTGGCGACGTCTGGATCTGTTCCGGCCAGTCGAACATGGAATGGCCGCTCAGGCGCTGCACCAAAAAGGCGGATGAAGTCGTGGCTGCGGCCAAGGACAACACGCAACTGCGCATGTTTGACGTCGCCAAGCACATCAAGGCGGCCGAGCCCGCCGAGAACTGCCCCGGCAGCTGGGAGACCACCGAAGATGCCAATGCCCTGCTCCAGTTTTCGGGCACCGGTTTCTTCTTCGGCTCCAAGCTGCAAGCCGAGCTGGGAATTCCCATCGGCCTGATCGGCACCAACTGGGGCGGCACGCCCGTGGATGAGTGGATCTCCAACGAGGCCTACCAAGAACTCATGGACAGGGGGCGCAAGCAGAGCATCTACAACGGCATGGTCGCCCCACTGGTGCCCTACGCCATCAAGGGCGCGATCTGGTACCAGGGCGAGTCCAACCGCGGCAATGCCTTCCCCGCCTACTTCGAGAAAATGAACGCGCTCATCACCGGCTGGCGCGAGGACTTTCAGGTTGGAGACTTTCCCTTCTATCAGGTGCAGATCGCGCCCTTCAAATACAACCGCAAGAAAGCCGGGGATGACACCCTCCTTGCCAAGAACATCTGGGCCTCCCAATTCAAGGCCGCCGAGGAGATCAAAAACTGCGGCATGGTGCCCATTCACGACACCCTTCACGGCAACATCACCGACATCCACCCATGGGACAAGCAGCCGGTGGGTGAGAGGCTGGCCATGTTGGCGCTGAAGGATACCTACGGCAAGGAAGTGCCTCACTCCGGTCCCGAGTTCGCCTCGGCCAAGGCCAGTGGCAAGGAGGTGATCGTTTCCTTTGACGGTGTGGTGGATGGCCTCGCGACTTTTGACGGCAAGGACGTCGCCCACTTTGAGCTGGCGGGTGCCGATGGCGAGTTCGTCGCGGCCACGGCCGAGATCGTGGGCAACACCGTGGTGGTCAGTGCCATAGGTGTCGATGAGCCCAAGCAGGTCCGCATGGGCTGGAACGAGACTCACGTGCCCAACCTCGCCGACAAGAACGGCTGGCCGGTGTTCCAGTTTCCGGCGAAGAAGGTGGAGTAGGTGCTTACGCGGCTAGCTTGGCAGTGAACCGCAGATGGACGCGGATGGATGGCATATTCGGCTTGGGGAAAACGGGCCCGATCGCAGCTTGTGCATTGTACCGGCGGTCGATGACCGCCGGAAGCCATCGCCGGAGGCAAATCCGTCGAACACAGTGAGTCGAGAGAGACAGGAGAAGCGGACCGGCTAAGTCGGGTCCGTAATCAATAGATACGCAGTTCTGTAGGCCAGAAAGTCGCCACAACCTCTAGTTCCCTCTTCCCGGGCGAAAGAACTGCGTAATAGTATAGGCCGGTTTTGTAAATTCCGCTCAAGTGAGGTTTTGATGCCTCAACATTTCTCCC
>JAWVYP010000014.1:0-20307 GCA_033722655.1 Akkermansiaceae bacterium
CCAGCTTGATGCTGTTCTGCAGGCGACTGCCGATGCCGTGGACGATGTGGAAGTCGGCTTCCACCGTCTTGCCGAAGAGGCCCGTGGGCTTGGTCGGGTGCTCCATGCCATCGAGCCAGAAGTTGCGCACGATGGGGTGGAGGTAGACGTGGTCCTGCGGGATTTGGACCTCGCGGGCAATGGTCAGGGCCTCCTCGACGTGTTCCGGGGTGACCACCTTTTCGCCCTCGGGAAGCCGGTAGGTGCCGCGGTTGTTGATGCCCTCGATGTGGGAGCCGGTGACCGCAAGGAACACGCTGCCGATCTCGACGTCACTGGCATCCTCGGCCTTGGCCAGGGCGTCCTTGAGGCAGGCACGCGTCTGCGAATAGTCGTAGATCTCGCCTTTACGGACGCCGGCGGACTTGGTTTCGCCGATGCCCAGGATCTTGACCGCGCTGTCCGCCTTCACCTCACCGACCACCATGCAAATCTTGCTGGTGCCGATTTCGAGTCCGACATGGATCTTGGTGCGTCGAGGCATGGTGGGGAAAATGGAGGGTCAGTTGCCAGTGCGGGCTTGGGCGGAGCCTGGCCGGTCCGGCAAAGTGGTGCGAACTGCGTCTTCCACCGGTATGGCCCGCCTGGGCGGATTCTCGCCACGCACAGTAATGGGAACGTTGAAGCGGGGAATCAAGTTGATGGTGTCGATCTGGTAGCCTTTTTGTGCCGCGTGATCGAGGGCGGCGCGCAGTTTGCGCATCTGGACGGGGTGCTCGCGCAAGCCGAAGGTGGCCGAGGTTCCCTGGCGGGTGACCAGACGCAGCGACCATTCGTTGGCCTGGCGGATGGACTCGATCCAGCGGGCGGATTCGGCGTCCTCGTTGCGGGCGGCTTCCAGCAACTTGAAGCAGCGGGCCAGCTGCGGGTGCTCGAGCTGCTGGCCCAGGGTGAGGGGATGTTGCTCATCCTCCTCGAGCAGGAAGATGGGCAGCTTGAGGGCCTCCTCGAGTTGTCGTGCCGGGCAGGGATAGACGTGGCCATCCGCATCCAGCAGCAGGCCTCCCATGGTGCGCACTTCGTCGAGCTTGCTGCCGGTGGTGGCCACCCATGCTTGGGGCTGGCGGTGGGTGATGCGCACCTTCAGGGTGCCGGGAAGCTGGCGCTCGACCTGGGCCTCGACCACGGCGGGCAGGACTTCGAGATGCTTGCGGGTGGTGTTGACATCAATTTCGAAGAGGCTGGTGTCGACGGTCAGGTCGATGCCCGCGATTTCGACCAGGTCGGCCTCATCGATGATGGGATTGGGGTTGAGGTCGATGACCTGCAGGCGGAAATCCGGGTTGTTGTGGAAGGTGTGCTGGATGCCGCTCCAGATGCCCCAGCCAATCCCTGCGAGCAGGGCAAGCAGCAGGGCGAGGCGCAGCAGGCGGCCGAAGAGCCGGGTCGTCCCATGCCAGACAATGCGCGGCGACATCACGCGCGCCTCCAGCACGCTGGAGCGCATGCGGCGGCGGGTCTTGCGGGTTTTGCGTTTCATGGCGTTGGGTTCAGGCTGGGTGCGGCTGCCGCCGCGTCGAAGGTCGAAGGTCGGAAAGTCATGCTTCAATCGCTGGGGCGATTGGCTTTGGGTAGGGGGCGGGTGTCAGGTTCTGAGGGCGAGGGAGGCTTCGGCAATTTTCTGGCAGAGTTGCGGAAAGGGGATGCCGGCGGCGGCGGCCGACTTCGGCAGCAGGCTGGTTTCCGTCATGCCGGGGATGGTGTTGGCTTCTAGCACAAAGGGGCGCTGCTTGGAATCCAGGAGTACATCGACGCGCGAATAGATCTCGATGCCCAATGCCCGGTGGGCGGCCAATGCCGCTTCCTGCACGGCCTTGGTGGCCGCTTCATCCAGATCGGCGGGGCAGATGTACTGGCTGCCCTTGCCTCCGGAAAGCCAGGGGTATTTACTACTCATGTCGTAGACGCCTTCGGGTGGAATGATGTGGACGATGGGAAAGGCCCGGTCCTCGACAATCGCCACGGTCAGTTCCATGCCCTCGATGTATTGCTCGATGAGCACATCGTCACCAAAGCTGGCAGCATCGGCCAGGGCGGCATCGAGCTGGTCCGCAGTCTTGACGATGTGCAGGCCCACGCTCGAGCCCTCACGCGGGGGCTTGACGACGAGCGGCGGCTCGATGGTGGGCTTCTGCCCGGCGGCCAGATCGAGCACCTCGGCGCGCGGGGTTGGCACCCCGGCTTTGAGAAAGGCCTTCTTGGCCAGGTTCTTGTCAAAGGCGCTGCGGCTGGTGGCCACACCGGCACCGGTATAGGGGATGCCGAGCCCCTCCAGGTAGGACTGCAGCCCGCCGTCCTCGCCAAAAGTGCCGTGGATGACATTGAAGGCCAGGTCAGTTCCCTCGGGAAGCTCGGGGCTGGTGTCGGTGACTTCCACCCCGACGGCATCCAGGCCGAGTCCCTGCAGAGCGCTGAGCACGGCCTTGCCCGAGGCCAGCGAGACCTCGCGTTCACTGCCGGGACCGCCCATCAGGACGGCGATTTTGGTGGATTCGAGCATCTAGAATTGGGGTGTGTCCTCGCCGAGGATTTTGATTTCGGTGTCGAGTTCGATGCCGCGCTCGGCCTTGGCGCGCTGCTTGATGGAGTCGATGAGGCCGAGCACGTCGCTGGCGGTCGCACCGCCCTGATTGACGACGAAGTTGCCGTGGGTCTCGGAGACCGCGGCCATGCCGACGGCCTCGCCCTTGAGGCCGAGTTCGTCGATGAGCTTGCCGGCGGGGCTGGCTTCGGGGTTCTTGAAGGTGCAGCCGGCGGAGGCCTGGATGGGTTGCGAGCTCTTGCGCTTGTCGCGTGACTCCTGCCAGCGCTGCTGGATGTTTTCGGGGGTGTCGGGCTTGCCCTTGAAGACGGCTTGCAGGGCGAAGTTGCGGCGCAGTTCGCGCACGTCGCGGTATCGGGCGACGATCTCGTCGCGCTCGCGGGTGCGAATCACCCCGTCCTCGTCGAGGAAGGTGACGCGCACCACCTGGTCGAAGGTTTCGATGCCCATCGCGCCCGCGTTCATGCGCAAGGCCCCGCCAACGTTGCCGGGAATGCCCTCCATCCATTCGAAGCCGCCGATGCCGCTCGCCCCCGCGAAGCTGGCGAGTTTCTTGAGGCGCACGCCGGCACCGGCGGTGATTTCGCCACGGGGGCCGAGGGTGACCTCACTGAAGGCGCCGCCGCTGGGATGGATGACGGCACCGCGGATGCCGCCGTCGCGCACCAGCAGGTTGGAGCCGCGGCCGACCACGCGCACCGGGATGCCCCGCTCGCGGCAGTATCCGATGGCGAAGGCCATGCCGTAGAAGCTGTGTGGCTCGATCCAGAACTGCGCTGGCCCACCCACGCGCATGGTGCTGTGACGCTGCATGGGCTCGTAGAGTTTGCCGTCGATTTCGTCCTCGGGCATCAGTGCGCGGATCTCCTCGAGGATCTTGAGGTCGCGCGCGATCTTGGTGCCGGCTTCGTGCACGTTGCCCGCACCGAGTGTGATCAACAGGTCGCCGGGCTGCAGCGCATTGCCGACCTTGTGGTGGGCGGTGGCCAGGTCGGGCACGAACTCGGCGGGAATGTCGCCGTGTTTGGCCATGGCGTCGACCAGAGTCTGGCCGGTGACACCTTCGATGGGTGGCTCGGAGGCCGGGTAGACATCGGTGACAAAGACGCGGTCCGCGGCTTGCAGCACCTTGCCGAAGTCCTCGGCGAGTCGCTGGGTGCGGCTGTAGCGATGGGGCTGGAAGAGGACGAGGATGCGCTTGGGCTTGAGCGAGCGCGCGGTCTGCAGGGTGGCCTCGATCTCGCTGGGATGGTGGCCGTA
This sequence comes from Akkermansiaceae bacterium, assembly GCA_033722655.1. Taxonomy (GTDB): domain Bacteria; phylum Verrucomicrobiota; class Verrucomicrobiia; order Verrucomicrobiales; family Akkermansiaceae; genus Luteolibacter. The sequence goes on from JAWVYP010000014.1 coordinate 3,842, forward strand.
GTCGTCGATGATGCGGTAGTTGGCCGACAGGTATTTGGTCTCGAAGCGGCGCTTGGCTCCGGCGAAGTTCGCCAGTGCGCGGGCGATGGCGGTGAACTCCGCGCCGCAGAGGTCCGCCAGCGCAATGGCGGCCAAGGCATTGAGGATGTTGTGACGGCCGGGAATGCCGAGTTCGATGTCACCGAGGGGCTCGCCCTTGCGCTCGACAGTGAAGGCCGAGCTGCCTTTGAGGTCTCGCACCTCGGTGGCGGTGTAGTCGGCATCTTCCCAGCCGTATGAGATGGCATTGTCGCGCTCCTCGCAGAGGGCGTGCGCGGTCTCGTCCTCGGCGCAGTAGATCAGCTTGCCGCTGGTCTGCTCGGCGAGAGTGGTGAAGACTTCGACGATGTGATCCAAGTCGCGGTAGTGGTCGAGGTGCTCGGCCTCGATGTTGAGGATGACCGAATGTTCAGGATGGTAGAGCGCCAGGGTGCCGTCGCTCTCATCGCCTTCGGCAACCATCCACTCCCCATCAGTGGACCAGTGGGCGTTGGAGCCGAGGATGGGAATTTCCGCGCCCACGTAGTGGCTGGGTTTGAGGCCACCCTCGCGCAGCAAGTGGGCGGCCATGGCTGAAGTGGTGGTCTTGCCGTGGGTGCCCGCGATGATCAGGCCCTTGCGGGTGTGGAGGATGGCACCGAGGCATTGGGCGCGCAGGTAGATGGGGATGCCCGCTTTTTTGGCGGCGGCCAGCGCGGGGTTTTCAGGGCGGATGGCCGAGGACATCACCACCACGTCGGCACCATCCACGGCCTCGGCGGTGTGGGGCGAGGAGAAGACCAGACCGAGGCCCTTCATGCGCTCGGTCTCGGCGGTGGTCACCCGGTCCGAGCCGCTGACCTGATGGCCCATGCCCAGTAGCAGCAGTGCAAGTCCACTCATTCCCGAGCCGGCCACCCCGATGAGGTGGATGCGCTGGGGCTCGCCGGAGACGAGGCGTTGTTGGAGTTCTTGCACTAGGAGGGCTTGAGGGTGGAGATGATGGCGTCACAGACCCGTTGGGCCGCATCGAGCACGGCCAGAGAGCGCGCTGCTTGTGACATGTTGCGCCCGCCATGCAAGTCTTCGAAGATGGATTGGATGAGACTGAGCAGTAGCTCCGGATTGAGGGCGTCCTCGCGCGCCAGCCGGGCCGCACCCACCGAGGCGAAGACCTCGGCGTTGCGGGTCTGGTGGTCGTCGGCGGCGTAAGGGTAGGGCACCAGGATGGAGGGCAGGCCGACGGCCGAAATCTCAGTCAGGCTGGAAGCGCCCGAGCGAGTGATGATGAGGTCCGCACAGGCGTAGGCGGCTGGCATCCGATCGCAGAAGCCGAGCACCTTGTGGTGGCTGCGACCTTCGGCCATGGCAGCCACCCGTTCGCCATCGGAAGTGCCCGCGACGTGGAGCATCTGCACGCCCTCGGGGAGTTGGGCGGCGGTTTCCGCACAGATGTCGTTGAGGCGGCGCGCTCCCTGGCTGCCACCGGTGACCAGGATGGTCTTGCGGTGGGGATCGAGCCCGAAGCTGGCGGCGGCCTCCTCGCGGGAGGGGAGGTCGAGGATCTCGGGACGCACCGGGGTGCCGGTGATCTCGGTGGGGCGCTGGGGGAAATAGGCCCGGGCGGCCTCAAAGCCGAGAAAGACCTTGGAGCACCAGCGACTGGTCAACAGGTTGGCGCGGCCGGGGCGGGCGTTGGAATCGTGGATGAAGGTCTTGAGTCCTAGGCGTTGGCCGGCAACCACGGGGGGCAGGGAAGTGAAGCCGCCCATGCCGATGACGGCATCCGCTTCAAAGTCCTGAAGGATGGCCTTGCAGCGGCGGATGGACTGCCAGGTCTTGAGCAGGAAGGGCAGCATGCGCGGCGAGAGGGTGGGGGGCTTGGCGACGGCGGGCAGGGTTTCGAATTCGAGGTGGGCGTATTTGGCGGTGGCGTCGGCATCGACCTTTTTCTGCGAGATCAGCAGCTTGGCCTGGTGCCCCTTAGCGATCAGTGCTTCGGCCACCGCGATGCCGGGGAAGAGGTGACCACCGGTGCCGCCGCAGGCGATGAGGATCTTGAGGGGTGGGGAGGCGGCGGACGGCATTCTGATGGGGACCTGAGGCGTGGGTTGGCTCGGATACGAAGTCTTTGATCCACCATCCGGCTCGGTTTGACGGATTTGTGGCTCTAGGTCCTGTTTTTACGGACTTCTTAACTATCAGGCAATGCCGAAAACCTGTTTGAACGGGTTTTCAAGGGGTCTCAGCCCTCCCCGAAGTGGCTCGCCCGATGGATGGCCTGGTCGAGTTGTTCGACCTGAGCCCGGGTTTGCTCATCCGACCAGTTGAGCTGCTCCTGCATCCGCCGCGTCACCGCATCCCTCACTCCGGCAATCGAGTGAATGTCGAAGTAGAGGCGACCGGTGCGCCGTTCGAAGAAATCGAGCAGGGTGAAGACGGCCTCGTGGCTCAGGGTGAAGTCCAATTCGCTGAGCGCGAGGCGTTGCTCGGGGCGCCCCTCCTGGGAGCTGTAGCCGGCGACAATCGCGTCCGTCTGCTGGCCGTAGTTGTGAACCAGGTATCCCGCCCGAGCCTTGAGCGAGGGGTCGAGCTCCTCAAGGGTGCGGGCCGTGGCCTCGGTGTAGCGCTCGACCTCTGCCTGGTTTTCAAAGGCGCCGCCGGTGAGCCGGGTGCGGTGGGTTTGGCAGGGCGCGGGTCTGCGGCCTTCGTTTGCCCGGATTCGGTCTGCCACCCGGTCGACGATGCGCTCGGCCATCTTGCGGTAGCCGGTGAGCTTGCCGCCGGCGATGGAGAGCAATCCCGAGGGGCTCTCGAAGATCTCGTCCTTGCGCGACACCTCGGAGGGGGATTTGCCTTCCTCGGCAATCAGCGGGCGCAAACCCGCCCAACTCGATTCGATGTCTTTAAGGGTGAGTCTTGCTGCGGGGAAGAGGTGGTTGACACCATCCAGGAGATAGCTGGCATCGGCAAGCTCGGTGCGAACCTCGTCCAGGTTGCCCAGGTAGTCGGTGTCGGTGGTGCCGATGTATACCGCCCGGTCGCGGGGAATGGCGAAGATCATGCGTCCGTCGGGGATGTCGAAGTACAGGGTGTGGTGGATGGGAAAGCGTTCGCGGGTGACCACGATGTGCACGCCCTTGGTGGGGCGCAGGTATTTGCCCTTCAACGACCGGTCCGCCTTGCGCAGTTCGTCCACCCAGGGGCCGGCCGCGTTGATGACGTGGCGGGCGTGCACCTGGTGGGTTTCGCCGCTGAGCTGGTCGCGCCAGATGGCTCCGCCGACCTGGTCGTCGGTCATCAGGAAGTCCTCGACCCTCGCATAGTTGAGCACGTCCGCAGATTCGCGCTGCGCGGTCTTGATTACCTCCAGGGTCAGGCGCGCATCGTCGGTGCGGTACTCGGCGTAGATGCCGCCGCCCACGAGCTGGTCCGCGGCGATGAGCGGCTCCAGTTCCAGCGTCTTGCGCTTGTCCAGCATGCGGCGGCGATCCCCCCTTTTGACGCCGGCGAGCAGGTCGTAGACCTTGAGGCCGATGGAGGTCATCAGGCGGCCGTAGGTGCCGCCCCTGACCAGTGGCAGGATCATCTTCTCGTTGATGACCAGATGGGGAGCGAGGCGGTGGACCACGGCGCGCTCACGGCCCACTTCGCGCACCAGCCCGAACTCGAAATTCTTCAGGTAGCGCAGGCCGCCGTGGACCAGCTTGGTCGAGCGGCTGCTGGTGCCCGAAGCGAAGTCGCCCTTCTCCAGCAGCACGGTCCTGAGACCGCGGGTGGCAGCGTCCAGCGCGATGCCGGCACCCGTGATGCCGCCGCCGATGACTAGCAAGTCGTAGGGCTCCTGCTCACTCTTTTGAATGAGCGCGGCGCGGTTGCCGGAGGAAAGCAGGTTCATGGTCTTTCAGTCCTTGGCCCAGTTGAGGGTCCGCTCCACTGCCTTCTTCCATTTGCGGTAGAGCTGGTTGCGCTTTTGCTCGTCCATTGTCGGGCTGAATTCCCTGTCGGTTCTGCGCACCCGTTTGAGATCTTCGGGCTGCCAGACGCCGGCCTGGAGCCCGGCCAGATAGGCGGCACCCAGGGCGGTGGACTCGGTGATGACAGGACGGTCTACGTTCTTGCCGAGGATGTCGGCCTGGAACTGCATCAGGTAATCGTTGTGGGTGGCGCCGCCATCGACATTGAGCACCTCAACTTCGATGCCGGAATCCTGCTCCATCGCCTCGAGCACATCGCGGGTCTGGAAGGCAATGGACTGGAGCGCCGCCCGGGTGATGTGGTTTTTGCCGCTGTCGCGGGTCAAGCCGAAGATGGCGCCGCGCGAATACTGGTCCCAGTAGGGAGCGCCGAGCCCGGCAAAGGAGGGCACCAGGACAACCTCGTCGCTTTCCACCTCGCGGGCACAGGTTTCGGAGTCGGCGGCCTGGTCGATCACCTGGAGGGCGTCGCGCAGCCACTGCACCACGGCCCCCGCGATGAAGATGCTGCCCTCCAGGGCGTAGGCGGGTGAACCATCGGGGCTACAGGCCAAGGTGGTCAGCAGCCCGTGCTCGGAGCGCTTCGCCTCGCTGCCCAGATGCATTAGCAGGAAGCAGCCGGTGCCGTAGGTGTTCTTGGCCTCGCCGGGCCCGGTACAGGCCTGGCCGAAGAGGGCCGCCTGCTGGTCTCCGGCCACGCCCAGGATGGGAATCTCCACGTCATCCCGGCAGTAGCTTCCGAAGTCCGAGCTCGAGGGCTGCACCTCGGGCAGCATGGAGGCGGGAATCCCGAATTCGGCAAGCAGCTCCTCGTCCCACTTCAGCTCGGGGATGTTGTAGAGCAGGGTGCGCGAGGCGTTGGTGTGGTCGGTAAGGTGGCTGCGGCCTCCTGTCATCTTCCAGATCAGCCAGCTGTCGATGGTGCCAAAGCGGAGCTTGCCGGCATCGGCCAGTTGGCGTGCCCCGTCCACGTTTTCCAGGATCCAGTGGATCTTGGTGGCGGAGAAATAGGAGTCGATGACCAGGCCGGTCTTGTCGCGCACGAGGTCCTCCAGGCCCTTGGCCTTGAGTTCCTCGCAGAGGTCGGAGGTGCGCTTGTCCTGCCAGACGATGGCCTTGTGGATGGCTTCGCCGGTTTCGCCATTCCACACCACCGCCGTTTCACGCTGGTTGGTGATGCCGATGGCGTCGATGTCGGAGGCTGCGATGCCGGTGGCTTCCATGAGCCGCTTCATCACCGACTCTTGAGTGGACCAGATTTCCTCCGGGTCGTGCTCCACCCAGCCGGACTGCGGATAAATCTGGGTGAACTCCTCTTGCTCGACGCCGAGAATTTCCCCCTTTTGGTTGAAGAGGATCGCGCGCGAACTGGTGGTGCCTTGGTCGAGGGCAAGGATGTGGGACATGCAGCAGAGATTTTCACCGGCAAGGCGGGATACGGAAAGCAAATTCCGGTGACATCGCGCCCATCCGCAGGTCATGGTCTGAGGTCATGAAGCGACTTCTTCTACTGCTGCTCCTGCCGGCCACATTGATGGCGGAGCCTCCCAATGTCCTCTTCATTGCGGTGGATGACCTCAACCATTGGGTCGGCCACCTGGAGCGCAATCCGCAGGCCAGCACACCCAACATCGACCGCTTGGCGAAGATGGGGATGTCTTTCCGCAACTCCTACTGCGCGGTTCCCGCCTGCGAGCCTTCGCGCCTCGCGCTGATGGGTGGGCGCCGTCCGTGGACCACCGGCAGCTACATGAATGGCGACAAATGGCGACGTTTTCAGAAGCCCGGCGAGGGCCTGTCTGCGCAGTTTCTCAAGGCGGGGTATCACGTGGCCGGGGCAGGTAAGATCTATCACGGCCTGGATGTCGGCCATCCCGAGGAGTGGACCGAATACATGTCCACAGATGGGCATAGCGCCAATGGCAGGGGAGTGAGCAAGTTTGATGGTTATTTCGAGCCGCACCATCACGACCTCAAGGACGAGGACATCATCGACTGGCATTCGGTCAGCTACATCGCCGAGCGCCTGAAGCAGAAACACGACAAGCCCTTCTTTCTCGCCTGCGGGCTCTACAAACCGCACCTCGCCTTCGTCGCACCGAGGAAATATTACGAGCCCTTCCCGCTCGAGGGCATCCAACTGCCGCCCCACCGCGAGGACGACCTCGATGACATTCCCAAGGCTGGCAAGCGGATGAAGAACCAGGGAGACCACAAGAAGATGCTCAAGAACGACACCTGGAAGCTGGCCATCCAGTCCTACCTTGCGACCTGTGCCTACGCCGACATGAATGTGGGTCGCCTGCTCGATGCCCTCGAGTCCGGTCCCAACAAGGACAACACCATCATCGTGCTCTGGAGCGACCACGGCTGGTCGCTGGGAGAAAAACAACACTGGCGCAAGTTTGCACTGTGGGAGGAGCCGACGCGCACGGTGATGATCTGGAAAGTGCCCGGCATGACCCGGGGCGGACAGTTCTGTGACCGCCCGGTCGACCACATGAACATCTATCCGACGCTCTGCGAGCTGGCAGGCCTGCCCAAACCCGGGCATCTGGAGGGTGCCAGCATGGTGCCGCTGCTCAAGGATCCCAAGGCCGAATGGGAGCTGCCGGCCATCACCACCCATGGCTTTGGCAACCACGCCGTGCGCAAGGATCACTGGCGCCTCATCCAGTACCGGGACGGTTCACAGGAGCTCTACGACCACCGGAAGGATCCCTATGAGTTCACCAATCTGGCCAATGATCCAAAGCATGCCGGGGTGATTGATGAGCTGCTGGCGCACCTGCCGAAGGATGCGAAGCCGCACGACAAGTCCTGGAGGAAGAAGTAGCCTTACTTCCCGAAGACAATGCAGATGGGACCGGGCACGTTGACCGGGCTGCGCGGGATGAAGGCGAGTTCGCCGGTTTGCGCATCCACCGAGAAAACGCTCAGGGTGTTGGAGTGGGCGCCGGCGGCGATCAGCCACTTGCCGTCGGGGCTGAGCTTGATGTTGCGCGGCCAGGAGCCGCGGATGGGCTCGACTTCGACGACTTTCGTGTTGCCCGTTTGCGCATCACAGGAAAGCACGGTCACCGAGTCGTGACCTCGATTGCCCGTGTAGAGGAACTTGCCGTTGGGGTGGGTGAGGATTTCGGAGGCCGAGTTGAAGTTCTCCTTGGCCTTGGTCTCCTCGCTGAGGGTGGGCGTGGTGCCGACTTTGGTGGCGGTGCCCTTGTCGGCATCGTAGGCGAAGGTGGTGACTGTGAGGCTCAACTCATCAAGCAGGTGGATGAACTTGCCGTTGGTGGAGAAGCGCATGTGGCGCGGCCCGCCGCCGGGCACCGAGTTGGCCGTGCCGTGTGGCTTGAGGGTGTGGTCATCGGCCACCTGGTAGATGACAATCTGGTCGAGGCCGAGATCGGGCACGAAGGCAAACTTGCCGTCCGGCGAGAAGCCGCCCCAATGCGGGTGGGGATTGTCCTGACGGTTGGGCACCACGCCCGAGCCACCTTCGTGTTCGATGAGTTGCGAGCGCTTGCCGACCTTGCCGTCAGCGAGAATCGGAAACACCGCCACCGAACCACCACCATACTGGGAGGTGATCAGAAACTTGCCATTGGGGTGCACGGCAATGTGGGCGGAGCCGGGGTCGCCGACGGTTTCCTGATTGAGTGGAGTGAGTTTGGCTCCATCGACGCTGTAAGCGCTGACGATGTCCTCCTTGCCGTTTTTGGCGATGGCATAGAGCTGCTTGCCATTCGGGCTGAGGGCCAGGAAGCCGGGCTGATCAACTTTGGCGGCGAGCACGGGCGTGCTCAGCATGCCTGTCTCGGTGTCCAAGGTGCAGGTGTAGATGCCCTCGGCCTCGCGCGAGCCGGTGCCGATGAAGACCTGTAGCTTCTCGGCGTGGATGAGGTCTGCGCTAAACAGCAGGGCAAGACAGGCGAGGATGGATTTCATGATGAGGGGAGAGTTTGGCAATTCGGACAATTCGTCTAGATTAGAATGCCCTCTCCCTTTGAGAGAAATTCATGTCTGCTCATGACTTCTCATGCTTTTTCCACGTATTGGATCATGCGCTTGCGCATCGCTTCATCGGGCATGCGGCCGAGTCGGGCCGCCATGTTTTCCTTCATGTGTTCGACTCGGGTCGTGGCGGGGATCGCGCAGGTGAGGGCGGGATGCGAGACGATGAATTTGAGAAGGAATTCCGCCCAAGTGCTGCAATCGATTTCGGATGACCACTCCGGTAGCGGGGTGTTTTTCCTCTGCAGCCCCTTGATGAGATTGCCGCCGTCGTAGGGGCGGTTGGCGATCACCGCGATGCCCTTGTCCTTGGCGATGGGGAGAAGCCGTTTTTCGAGCGCGCGGTGGGTGAGGTTGTAGGTGAGTTGGACGAAATCGAGTTTCTCGGTGCGAAGGATCTTCTCCAGTTCATCGTGCCGGCGGCCATGGGAAGTGGTGACGCCGATGTAGCGGATGCTTCCCTCCTCCTTCATCTTGCGCAGCGTTGCCAGATGCTCCGGCCAGGAAACCAGGTTGTGGACCTGCAGCAGATCGAAGTTCTTCACCTTCCAGTGTTTCATGGAGGTGGCGGTTTGGGAGCGCGTGGCCGAGTCGTCGATGGTCCAGACCTTTTCGGCGGAAAACAGGGACTTGGGGTGGCCGAGTTTGTGGAGCGCGTGACCCACAACTTCCGCGGAGAGGCCATACATGGGGGAGCAGTCGACCATGCCGCCGCCGTGTTCGAAGAAGGCCTTGAGCACTTGGGTGCGTTGGTCGCGCAGGGCGTCATCGCCGCCCACGTTGAAGGTCTGCCAGGTGCCCATGCCAATGGGTGGAATCTTCTCACCCGAGGAGGGGATGGTTTTGAGTAGGGCCTCGGCTTTCTCGGCTTCCTGAGCACCGAGGATGGAGGGCGCTGCCAGGCTGGCGGCACCGGCGCCGATGAGCTTGAGGGAACGTCTGCGAGAGGGGTTCATCCATCCTAGCATGGGCAGGACAGCAGTGCTTTCAACGGAGAATCGCGAGGATCGTGGCGTTTGCGCGCCTCCGAGTCCATCATGCGACTGCAGAATCGACACGCGGGCGAGGAGCGTTCAAGCTGTCCGACGAACATGAAATCAAACTTCTCTCTCAACTCATCGCGCCGCAATTTTCTCACGCAATCCGCTACGGTTCTCGGTGGATCCTTGATCGCGCCCCAGATCCTTGCCCAATCGGTCAAGGGAGCGAACGGAAAGCTCAACATCGCCTGGGTCGGTTTCGGCAATCGGGGCGAGGGAGATCTCAACGCCTGCTCCAAGGACAACAACGTGGTCGCGCTCTGTGACATCGATCCCAGGGTCGGCGAGAAGGGCTTGAAGAAGTTTCCCGGCGCCAAGTTCTACACCGACTTCCGCAAAATGTTGGAGGAGATGGGCGACAAGATTGACGCGGTGGGTGTCGGCACTCCCGATCACACCCACTTTGCCGTCGCCTACATGGCGATGAACATGGGCAAACACGTCTTTGTACAGAAGCCGCTCGTGCATTCGCTGTGGCAGGCGCGCACGCTGCAGCAACTGGCCGTGGAGAAGAACCTCACCACCCAGATGGGCAATCAGGGCCACGCCTTCGAGGGGGCTCGATTGATCAAGGAGTGGTATGAAGCCGGCCTCATCGGAGAGGTGAAGGAAGTCATCACCTGGACGGATCGTCCCAAGTCCGGCTGGGGTTTCAGTGGCAAGGTTCGCACCGAGTTCCCAGCGGCCGATCCCATGCCCGAGGGTCTGGACTGGGATAGCTGGTTGGGCCCCGTCACCAAGGAGGTGCCCTTCAGCAAGGAGTTTCATCCGATCCGCTGGCGTCCGTGGTGGGACTTCGGTTGCGGTGGTCTGGGCGACATCGGCTGTCACACCATCGATACGGCCTATTGGGCACTCGGTCTGACCGCGCCCGAGCGCGTCGATGTCGAGATGGCCGAGCCGGCCAACCCCATTCACACGCCCAACGGCTCGGTGGTCAGCTTCCGCTTCCCGGCTCGCGAGGGCAAGCCGCCGGTGACCGTCAAATGGTACGAGAGCCCCAGCAAGCCGAAGGCTCCTGAAGGCTTCGATTACGAGATGCCGGGTGATGGCGGCTTCATCATGGTCGGGGAGAAGGGCGGGATCTTTCACGGTGGCATGCGCCCCAACAGCCCCATGCTCTATCCCGAGGCCAAGTGGCAGGAATATCGGTCCAACAAGGACAAGCAAGTGCCCAAGACCATTCCGCGTGTTCCCGGCATTCAACGCGACTGGGTGAATTCGGTCAAGGAGGGCAAGAAGGCCTGCTCGGATTTCAGTTACTCCGGTCCGCTGACCGAGGCCATCCTCCTCGGCGCCCTCGCCATCCGCACCGGCAAAGGTCTGGAGTGGGACGCCAAGAATTTGAAAATCAATGGCAACGACGCTGCCGCCGCACTGATCAAGACGGAGGCCCGTAAGGGTTGGCGTCCTGAGGATCTTGCGTGACCATCTTAACTCCCGAATACAAAATGAAGAAGCACATGAAAACATCACTCCTCCTTCTGCTTCCATTGCTGGCAATTTCTTCCGCCTTGCAGGCGGAAGTCACCGATGAGGAGAAAAAAGGAATCAAGGCATATGTGTTCGGTAGAGACGAACTCAAATGCGAACTCTTGAATGACGAGAATTTATCGGCACTTTCTTCGGCCAGATTTTATGAGGTGAAAGTCGTGCGCAAGAATCCGAGTGGTTCGGTCAGTACGGAAACCTTGAGGGTGGTCAAAGACGGAGGTGATTATGTTGAGCTGGACTGGCTGGGCTCGACGATGAAGTGCGATCAGTTGACGAGGCTTTTTGACAAGAAGATCGTCATCAAAAATGAAGAAGATGCCAAGTCGCTGGAGGCGGCGCTTGATCTGATCTATCCGCTGGGAACCTTTGATGAGGAGCACCGCAAAATCTACAGGGAGGGTAACAAGTGGATCTTTGTCCGTGGAGACATCTTTGATAATTTGAAGGGTTTTCAATTCACGGTGGACGATGAAGGAACCGTGACTTCCATCGATTACCGAACCGACATCAAGCAATAGCGCAGCATGCTGCAGAAATAAAAAAGCCGCAGGGCTGACCTGCGGCTTTTAGTGAGTGGAAAATCGATCCGGATCAGGCGAGGCCCTTGAGGCATTCCTTGATCGCGTCGAAGTCGGGCAGATCGCCGGGGCTTTCGTTGATTTGGGCGTATTGCACCACGCCGGCCTTATCGATGACGAAGGCGGAGCGCTTGGGCACGCCACCCATGATCAGGTTTTTGGCGGGAAGGAACTCGTCGTAGCTGCAGCCGTAGGCCTTGGCGGCTTCGTGCTCGTAGTCGCTGAGAAGGGGAATGCTGATGCCTTCCTTCTTGGCCCACTCGCCTTGGGCGAAGGGACCGTCGCCGGAGATGCCGTAGACCTTGGCATTCAGGCCTTCGTATTCGCCGATGCCCTTGGAGACGTCGCACATTTCGGTGGTGCAGACGCCGGTGAAGGCCATCGGGAAGAAGAGGAGCACGATGCTGGACTCACCGGTGATTTCGCTGAGCTTGACCACTTCTGGGCCGTCGGCGGTGAGAGAAACGAGAGTGAAGTCTGGGGCTTTGTCGCCTACTTGGATGGACATGATGGGAGGTGGTGGGGTTGGATTCAGGAGTGGGTACTTGTTTCGGGGTTGTCGTTGCGGGACGCCGTCTATAGAACACAGCCTTTCGCCCATGTCATATGATTTCTCGGAATTCGGCCAGCATTTGGCCTCAGGCAGCGGAATCGAGGAGTTGATGGACGACCTCGGTCACGCGCTGGCCAACGCAGATGGAGAGCTCAAGATGTTGGGCGGTGGCCAGCCGGCGCGCATTCCTGAGGTCGATGCCATCTGGCGCGAGCGCCTCGAGGCCCTGATCGAGGAGGCTGGCGGCCTGGAGCGCGCGCTGACCTCCTACGACCCACCGCAGGGCAACGCCCGTTTCCTGGCGGCCGTGGCCAAGCTGTTTCGCGATCACTTTGGCTGGGACATCGCCTCCGAGAATGTCGCCGTCACCGCGGGCGGTCAGACCGCGTTTTTCATGCTTTTCAACCTGCTCGCGGGTCGAGGCTCAGACGGCGAGGCCAAGAAGAAGATCCTCTTGCCGGTGGTGCCCGAATACATCGGCTACGCCAATCAAGGCGTGAGTGGCTGCCTGTTTGAAGTGGGCAAGCCGGTGATCGAGGAGACGGGTCCGCACGAATACAAATACCGCGTCGACTTCGATGCGCTGGAGGTCACCGACGACATCGCCGCCATCTGCGCCTCGCGGCCGACCAACCCGACCGGCAATGTGCTGACCGACAAGGAAACCGCCAAACTCTCGGCGCTTGCCAAGGCCAATGGCATTCCGCTGATTCTCGACAACGCCTACGGCGCGCCCTTTCCCGGCATCATCTTCACCGGCGCCAAGCCCTTCTGGGAGCCGCACGTCATCCTCACCTACAGCCTCTCCAAGCTCGGCCTGCCCGGCACGCGTACGGGCATCGTCATCGGCCCGCCCGAGATCATCCGCGCGGTGCGCTCGATGAGTGCCATCATCGGATTGTCGAATCCCAGCACCGGCCAGCAGATCATGACCCCCCTCATCGAATCGGGTGAAGTGCTGCGCATGTCCGAGGAGCTGGTGCGGCCCTACTACCAGACGCGCTGCGAACGGGCCCGTGCCGCAGCGCATGAGGCCTTTGGTGAACAGGTCCCTTGGAAGATGCACCGCAGCGAGGGCGCGCTCTTCCTCTGGTTCTGGTTCCCCGGCCTGCCGATCAGCTCCAAGGAGCTCTACAATCGTCTCAAGGCGCGAGGTGTGCTGGTAATCCCCGGCGAATACTTTTTCTTCGGTGAAGGTTTGGGCGAGTGGAGCCACCGTGACGAATGCGTTCGCGTGTCTTATGCGATGGAGGAGCAGGTGGTCCGTGAGGGGCTTGCGATCATTGCGGAGGAAGTCCGTCATGCGTTCTCCCTGTAGCGGCGGTCTATGACCGTCGATCATTGTCAGGGCAGAGTTTCGATGGTCATAGACTGATCTCATGCAATACGATCCACGAAAGCTGCGGCCTCCTCCGAGGCCGCTTTGAATGATTCCCCATCTCGCTTCGCTCGTTGGGCCTTCGGTCGTTGCCGCTACAGAAGAGCTTCCAGGTACGAGCCTTTACACGTTTCAGATTGTTTTAAAGGTGGTCCAGTGGCAGATTTCCGCTACCCCCAATCCCTGTGACCTCAAGCCTTCCATCCCCGCTGCAACACCTTGCCTGCCGGCTCGGTGCCCTCTTGCTGATGCTGGTTGCCGCGCCGCAGGCTAAGGCGAATGAAAGCGTCTGGGAGGTCATCAAGGTGGACGGGCGCGACCATGTCACCACCCGCAGCATGCAGCGCTTCTACGGCTTCAACCGCCACTACCGCGATGGCAAGAAGGTCATCCTCGAGAGCCGCAAGGTGCTGGTCACCCTGACGCTCAACGATCGCACCTGCGTCATGAACGGCGTCAAGTTCGTCTTTAGCCACCCGACCATCGAGCAGGACGGCCTGACGCTTGTGTCGCTGATGGACTTGGCAAAGCTGATCGATCCGGTGCTGCGTCCCAACTACATCAAGAACGCCGGCGAGTTCCGCACCGTCATCTTGGACCCCGGTCATGGCGGCAAGGACGCAGGGGCGACCAACAAGATCGGCAAGGAGAAGGATTACAACCTGACTCTGGCCAAGCGGCTCAAGGCAATGTTGGAGGGTCAGGGTTACCGCGTGGTGATGACGCGCGACAAGGATGTGTTCCTCTCCCTGGACGAGCGCGTCAAGCTGGCCAATGCCATCAAGGAGCGCGCCATCTTTATCAGCATTCACTTCAACTCCGGTGCCCGGCGCGAGGCCAGTGGCATCGAGACCTTCACCCTCTCCCCGCCCGGCGTCGCCCACTACGGGCGCGGGGTCAAACCCTCCGACCGCAAGGTTCAGCAGGGCAATGTCCACGATTCCGCCAACATCGCCCTGGCCACCTCGGTCCATGGCTCCATCCTCCAGCGCCTCGAAGGCCACACCGTGGACCGGGGCATCAAACGGGCACGCTTCAACGTGCTCACCGGCGTCAAGCACCCGGCCATCCTTCTGGAGGGCGGCTTCATGTCCCATCCGGTGGAGTCCAAGCTGATTGCCACCCAGGCCTACCAGGAAGCCCTGGCGCGGGGCGTGGTCGACGCCATCGCCCGCTATCGCTTTGCCGTCGCCGGCAACAAGGGCGCGGTGAGGGTCAAGCCGTGAGGGGTGTTGGTCCTGTGGGCTGTTGGGAGGGGAATGGCCGGTGGTGGGGACACAACGACCGAAGGGCCGGCGAGCAGCGCGAGTTGGCAAACATGAATACCATGGCCGGCGGGCCATGCACGCCTCGTGGATTGAGCGGACGCGAGCTCACAACTTTTGCTGCGCAAAAGAATTGCATGTCCCCGAGCGTGTGGTGGCGGTCAGGCGGTCGCAGTTTGAGCGACGATCGCCTCGATCATGCGTAGCGCTTGAAGATTGGGCTGCACCTCGTGGACGCGGTGGAGCATCACGCCTTGCTCGCGGGCGCGGGCGGTGAGGGCGACAGTCGGCCAGTCGCGCAGTTCCATGGCATCGTTGCCGAGCAGTTTGCCGATGAAGGATTTGCGTGAGATGCCCAGCAAGAGTGGACGCTCTTGAGGTGAGAGCTGCTCCAGCGCATTCAGCAAGGCGAGATTGTGTTCCAGCGTCTTGCCGAAGCCGATGCCGGGGTCAAAGCAGAGGCTGGTGGCATCGATGCCGGCAGCGGTGAGGGTTTCCAGGCGCTCGGTAAAGAAGTCGCGCACTTCGGCAACCACGTCCTGATAGGTCGGGCTCTGCTGCATGGTGCGCGGGCTGCCTTGCATGTGCATGACGCAGACCGCGCAGCCGGACTTGGCACAGAGGGCGGGCATCTCGGGGTCGCCGCGCAGGCCGCTGACGTCGTTGACGATGTCGGCACCCGCCTTGAGCGCGGCTTCGGCCACTGCGGCCTTGGTGGTGTCGATGGAAATCCAGCCATCCCACTCGGCACGCAGCGCTTCGATCACAGGCCGGGTGCGTTTGATTTCCTCTTTGTAATCGACGGGTTCAGCGCCCGGGCGGGTCGATTCGCCACCGATGTCGATGATGGCGGCCCCCTCGGCAATCATCCGGTGGGCCTGGGCCAGGGCGGCTTCGCGTGCACGGAAGCGACCGCCGTCCGAGAAGGAATCCGGGGTCACGTTGAGAATGCCCATCACATGGGCTTCTTGCTCCAGCTTGAGTTGGCGGTGTTTGGACTTCCAGATCACGACTTGCACCGGCGTGCGGCTGCAAGTAGCTTGCTCAGCATGAATCCACTGGCAACTTGGAAAATCGCCGCCCTCTTCTGCGCCCTGATGGCTGGGACGCTTCTCGCGGCTCCCGATGCCGGTTTCGATGATGTGGACGGGCCCAATGTGCGCATCATCCGCCATGCCGATGGTTCACGCACGCGCTTCACCCGCACGCCCGACAACACCACCCTGACCAAGATGAAATACGGTCCTAACGGGGTGGTCGAGATGGTCTCTGTCTATCGCATGGACGAATATGGCAATCCTCTCAACTGCAAGATCTACGACGGCAACGAGACCTTGCTCTTCAAGGTCCGCTACGGCTACCGCAAGCAGGACGGCCAACTGGTCGAGGAGCAGATGTTCGATGCCCGGGTCAAGCGCATCGATCCCATGACCGGCGAGGAGGTGCCCATCCAGCGCACCTGCTACCTAATCGACGGCAACGGCAACCGCAGCGCGCCCATTGTCATCAACCTGAAGTGGAGCGAGGAAGAGGACATCGAGACTTTTGAAAAGCGCTTCGGCATCAAGTCGAGCATGTATGAGGAGAATCCCTTCGAGGAGGGGACGACCAACCCGAATGCGCGCCCCCTGAACCGCTGAATTCAGCGCAGCTCGTCCAATCCCAATGACTTCCAAACGAGTCCATTTCGAAGGCCGCGTGCAGGGCGTTGGTTTCCGCTACACCTGCCGCGAACTTGCCAAGGGTTTTGATGTGGTCGGCACCGTCAGGAACCTCCCCGACGGCCGCGTCGAGCTGGAGGTGATGGGGGAGGAGGAAGAGGTTGAGGACTTCATCCACGAGCTCGCGGAAGAGTCCGCCGTGGCGAGTGGGGTGAAGAATCATGTGGTCGAAGACATTGCGCCGCTGGAGAGGAGCAAGGGGTTTTCGATTGTGAAGTGAGCGCTCTGCGCTCGTTCTTAGTTCGTGGTTCTTAGTTCCTGGTTGTAAATCCAACGCATGCCCGTTCGCTGAGGACCGCGATCTTTAGCTCGCCCCAGAGCCCAAGTTGATTCAGATTGTGATGAATTGATTCGCTGTATGGGCTACTTTACGAATCAATCACCCTCTTCAAAAAGGATTCATGAATTTGCGATCAAAGAAGTGGAGC
>JAWVYP010000015.1:0-20076 GCA_033722655.1 Akkermansiaceae bacterium
ATTTGGCGACCCGTACGGGACTGAGCTCGCTCCGCTCCCTCCACGCGGGGTGCAGGCCTCCTCCTCCGGAGGCCTGTGGGTTTGGTTTTGCCAACTCGCTTCGCTCGTCGGCCCTTCGGGCGTTCAAACTCTACGGGTTCGAGCCCCTCGCGTTGAGGCAGGTGGCACTTTCCGTACAAGCAAAACCTCCTCGTTTGCGGAGGAGGTTTGGCGACCCGTACGGGACTCGAACCCGTGTTGCCGCCGTGAAAGGGCGGAGTCCTAGACCGCTAGACGAACGGGTCGTTGTTTTGCGGTGGGGGCGGGAAAGAGACTCGATGCTCAGGGGGATAGCAAGTATTTTTTGGTGGGATTTGGGGCATATTTGCGGTCGATATGCGCCCGAACGGCAATTCGAGGTTTCGTGAGCCGTGAAATGCACCCCAGAGGCAGAGGGAATGGCGCGTTTTTTGCTGAAATGGGGGGATGACGGCTTGTCATCAGTGATCTGATTCCTAGGCTGTCGGGCCTCAGCGCCACAGAACCTGCGTTTGAGCCCCATATTTCGCCATGAATACCTCTGTTCTCTCCCAAGCTGCCACTGAAGCCCGCGGTCTCGCGATGGACGCCGTCGAAGCCTGCAGTTCCGGTCACCTCGGCCTGCCGCTCGGCTGTGCTGAAATCGGCGCCGTGCTCTTCGGCGAATCGCTCAACTACTGCCCGGACGCCCCGAAATGGCTCAACCGCGACCGCTTCGTGCTCTCGGCTGGCCACGGCTCGATGTTCCCCTACGCCTGGCTGCACATGTCCGGCTACGACCTGCCCATCGAGGAAATCAAAAACTTCCGCCAACTTCACTCGATGACCCCCGGTCACCCGGAAAACTTCGAGACCCCCGGCATTGAGGCGACCACCGGCCCCCTCGGCCAGGGCATCGGCAACGCCGTTGGCTATGCGGTCTCGGGCAAGCGCGCCGCCGCCCTCTACAACACCGACGAACACACCATCTTCGACCACCACGTCATCGCCCTGCACGGCGACGGCTGCCTGCAGGAAGGCGTGGCCAAGGAGTCCATCGCCTTTGCCGGCCACACCGGTCTGGACAACCTGATCCTCATCTACGACTCCAACGACGTCACCCTCGATGCCATGGCCGACGTCACCCAGAGCGAGGACGCCGAAGCTTACTTCACCTCCCAAGGCTGGGACGCGGTCACCATCGATGGCCACGACATGGCGGCCGTCGCCGGCGCCAGCGCTCAGGCCAAAGCCAACGACAACGGCAAACCCAAGGTCATCATCGCCAAGACCACCATCGGCAAGGGCATTCCCGAAGTCGAAGGCAGCGCCAAAGGCCACGGCGAAGGCGGCGCCAAATTCGTCGACGAGGCGCGCAAGGCCCTCGGCCTTCCCGAGGAAAAATTCTACGTTTCCAAGGAAACCAAGACCTTCTTCGCCGAGAAGAAGGAGCAATCCAAGGCGGCCTTCGATGCCTGGCAGAAGACCTACGACGCCTGGGCCGCCGCCAATCCCGAGCTGGCCACCCAACTGACCGAAGGTCAGGCCCTCGCGGTCCCCACCGACCTGAGTGACAAGATCCCGGCCTTCGATAAGGATTACAAGGATGCCACCCGCGGTGCCGGTGGCGTCATCCTCAACGCCATTGCCAAGGCCATGCCGCAGGTGATCACCGGCAGTGCCGACCTCTTCGGTTCAACCAAGAACTACCTCAAGGAGGAAGGCGACTTCTCCGCCGACAACATCACCGGCCGCAATATCTGGTTCGGCATCCGCGAACACGGCATGGGTGCGATCTGCAACGGCATCGCCTACGACGGCATCTTCCGCATCAGCGGCGCCACCTTCCTGGTCTTTGCCGACTACATGCGCGGTTCCATCCGTCTTGCCGCCCTCTCCAAACTGCCGGTTACCTACATCTTCACCCACGATTCGGTCGGAGTCGGCGAAGACGGCCCGACCCACCAGCCGGTGGAAACCGTCAGCTCACTGCGCGTGATCCCCAACCTGGATGTGATCCGCCCCGGCGACGCCGAGGAAACCGCCGGTGCGTATCTTTCCGCGATGAACCGCAGCGACGGCCCCACCGCCCTCATCCTCACCCGCCAGAAGCTGCCGCTCATGAACGAGCTTTCGGTTGAAGAGCGCCGCGAAGGAGCGCGCAAGGGTGGCTACATCGCCAAGAAGGAGAGCGGTGAACTGACCACCATCCTGCTGGCCTCCGGCTCCGAACTGCAACACGCCATGAAGGCCGCCGATGAACTCGGTGACGGGGTGCGTGTGGTCTCCATGCCCAGCTTCGAGCTTTTCGAACGCCAAAGTGACAGTTACCGCGAGAGCGTGCTGCCCAAGGCCTGCACCAAACGCGTGGCCATCGAGGCCGGAGTTACCGGCCTGTGGTGGAAATACGTCGGCAGCGAGGGCAAGGTGCTCGGCATCGATCGCTTCGGCATCAGCGCTCCCGGCGACACCGTCATGGCCGAACTCGGCATGACCGCCGAGAAGGTGGTGGAAGCCGCCAAGTAAGGGCCTCCTCAAGCTCTAATCATCCAATCAACCACGGCCGCAGCGCGCTCCATGCCGCTGCGGCTGTTTTGTGTGGTAGTATAAGATGACAAGTTTGGTGATACGCCCGGGACGGATATCCCGGTAAGCTCACTGGCTCATGAAACCCATCATCTCCCTCACCCCGCTTTTTGTCGGCTCACCGAGTCCGACCCAGGGCAATGGCAGTCTCGTTGCCAGCCGCAACGTGGTGAAACTGCTGGAGGAATGAATCCATGCCACTTATATCTCCACGAATGATGCGGATGCACTGCAATGACATGGCTGCCCGGACCTCCCTGCTGCTGGCGGGAGCAGGCCTGCTGCTCGTCCTCGGCATGGCACCGTTGATGGCGGAATCCTCACCCCCGGATCTGACCCGGGGCGAGGCCCCCATCGACTGGAAAGGCAAGGAGCTTGACCCGCTCACCAAGGACATCAACCTCGGGCCCACCGGTCTCAAGGGTTGGATCTACCACAAGGGCGTCGATTCCAGCATGAGCCGCCAGATCCTGATCACCGAGGTGACCGAGGGCTCTCCTGCCGCGGGCATCCTCAGCGCCCAGGACGTGATTCTCGGAGTGGACGGCACAGGCGTCCGCCCTGAGCCATTTTCAGGCGACCCCCGGCATGCCTTCGGTCTGGCCATTGGCGAAGCCGAGGCGCGGGATCCGGCAGTGCTCAATTTGCTGGTATGGCGTTCCGGCAAGGCCTCGGTCAAATCCCTCAAACTCCAAACCCTCGGCGCCTACAGCCCGACCGCCCCCTACGGCTGCGCCAAGTCGGCCGCCATCCTCGAGCAGGGAATCCAGCATTTGATGGCCGAGCAGAACGAGGGGTCTTGGTCACTCAACTCCCTCCCCCTGCTTGCCGCCAACAACCCGGAGCATCCCGAGAACGCCGCCCGCCAGGCCAGGGCCCGTGAGTGGGCGCGCCAGCTGATTTTGCCGCAGGAGGAAATCGTCAAACGGCTCAATGGTCACGTTTCGACCCATTCCAAGGTCGGTTGGACCCGCGGCCACGAGCTTCTGGTGCTGGCTGAATACTACCTCCATTCACAGGATGATGAGGTCTTTCCCACCATTGAGGCGATGGCGGTGGAAATCTGCAACGGCTTCAGCCATCTGGGAACCATGGGTCACCAGTTCACCAATCCGGTGACCAACGGCGAATTCAACGGCCCCTACAACATCGGTTACGGCGCCATCAACTCGGCCGGCCTGCCCAGTTATTTCGGCCTGCTGCTCGCTCGCAAGTGCGGCGTCAAGCGTCCGGAATTGGGTCCCGCGATTGCCAGGGCGACCAACTTCTTCGGCAGCTTCACCGGCTATGGGGCCATCCCGTATGGCGAGCATCTGCCTGCACGCAACAGCCATGAGAGCAATGGCAAGATGGGGCTGGCGGCCCTGGCCATGTCGGTCGAGGGCAGCCGCAAGGATTCCGCCAAATACTTCAGCAAGATGGCAACGGCCTCCGCCTCGGAGCGGGAGGTCGGTCACTGTGGGGCCTTCTTCAACTACCTCTGGGCTCCCCTCGGTGCCAATGTCGGTGGTCCCGAAGCCGCCGCCTCCCATTTCGATCGCATCCGTTGGCGCCTCGACCTGAACCGCCGCTGGGACGGGGGCTTCGACTACGATTGCTGGTATCACTATTCAACGGGTGGACCCCGTTATGCCGGACGCGATTTCTGGGCCAGCATCCCAATGCTCCTGACCTATGCCACCCCACTCCAACAGTTGACCATCACCGGCAAGGATCAGGATGTTTCCCTGCACCTGTGGAGTGACGAGATCGGTGAGGCTGAATTTGCCGACACCTATGATCCAAGCGCGAGAAGCACCCGATACCTGTTCCTGGACCTGGCCCTGTGGTCTCCAAAAGTCCAGCAGGCCGCGGCCATCGAATTGGCCAAGCGCAAGGAAGAGCGCGACACCCTGCTGCCGGCCCTGATTGCCATCGCCCGCAACCCGGATGCCGGAGAACAACGGGTTGGAGCCTGTTTCGCCCTTGGGGAGATGAAAGACGGCCGGGCAGCACCCGCCTTGGCGGCTTTGGTGACCGACGCCGACGAAAAGGTGCGATATGCCGCCACCTACGCCATGCGCCACATGCCCAAGGAAAATCAACTGGAGCACCTCGACACCCTGCTGAAGGCGGCCGCCAGCACCATCCGGCCCTTCGATCCCCTCACCGACCGCATCCCCCTGCAGTTTGCCCACAGCCAGCTCAGTTACCTGCTCTTCTACAATGGCAACGCTTATGGTCCGCGCGGTGTCATCTCCGGTGACCAGATCAAGGACATCGACCGTGAATTGCTTTATCCGGCCATTCGCGCGGTGGCACAGACCCCGCTCGGACATCCGCGCGGCAGCCTGTCGGGGACCTTTCCCCACCTGAGCGATGAGGACGTGATCGCCCTCTCCGGCACGCTGATTGACACCGCAAGAATTCCGGCTCCCGCCGACAAGATGTTCAAGAGTGCGTCACGCACTTCCGCCCTCGACACGCTGCAGGATCATGGCATCGCCGAAGGAGTCATGGTCGCCGCCCGCCTTGCCATGGATCCCAGCTTTGGCAAACGCTCTCATGCGCTTGAGAAGCTGGCGGAATACGGGGCCTCCTCCGTCCAGGCCGGCTTTGGCTCCGACATCCAGGAGGTCTGCGAATATCTTTCCAAGCGCGATCCCAACCTGGCCGACCAGGCCTTGGCCGTGCTGCAAGCCATTCGGGCCGACCGCGACCCCAAGCCCCTGATCCGGCTCAAGACCATCGAGTCGGTGACGGCGAGCAGTCCGCGACTCACCCTGCCGGACAGACGGACCGAACTCTCGGTCGAAGCCAGCAACCCCGCAGGCGGCTCCATCTACACCTGGCGCAAGGTCCATGGTGCGGGAGCAGTCAGCTTTTCGGACAATGGCACGCCCACCGCAAACCGGACCACCGTCGAGTTTGGGGAAACACCGGGCAAATACCTGCTCGAGGTCACCCTCTCGGATTCACGGGGTCTGACCGAGGCACGTGGTCAGGTCGGCGTCATTCTGCAGGATCGCAAGGGCGCCCTGCCCCCCAATCGACCTCCCGTGGCCGACAGACAGAAAATCGCCATCGCGCAATCGACCACCACTCCGGTCCGCCTCAAGGCCGCGGATCCAGAACAACTTGAAATCCAGTATGCCATCACCACCTTCCCGGCCCATGGCAAACTGTCCGGCGACGCCCCCAATCTGATTTACACTCCGGATTACGGTTACTCCGGAAGCGATCGCTTCACCTACCGCGTCACCGACAGCGAGGGTCAGTCGGCCGAGGGCATCGTTGAGCTGCAAGTGGCGCAATCACCCAGCCTGCAGGTGGCGATCTATGAACCTTTTGCCTACGAGCCCGGATCGCTTGACGGCCAGTCGGGCAGACATGAGATCGGCTTGGCAGGTTCCTGGAGCGCCCGCAAGGACAACGCGATGATTCGTTCCGGTTCATTGAGCTACGCCGGTCTGCCCACGGTGGGAGGCAAATACGAACCCGAGGGCGGCAACTCATGGGGAGGCGCGCGCGAGATCCTGCCCTCCGCGCTCAAGGCCAACGGACTGCTCGATGACGGTGCGGTCCTGTGGTTCAGTGCGGTGGTCGGCTACGGATCGGAAGCCAACTACAAGTGGGACCGGCTGTCCTTTGCCCTCGCCAACAACCGCTTCAACATGGGAAATGCCACCACATACATCCAGGATGAAGGGAGCCGGAAGGGACTGGGAATCGGCTTCACCATGTTCAAACACGACTCCCACGCCACCGGCGGCAGGGTTCAAGCCACCCGCTTCCAGGACAAGAGTCTGGATACCGGAAACTCCAAGCCCGACATCCACGGCTCCTGGGATCAGATGCCCACCCTGATTCCCGAAGGCGGCCACGGTCTGGTCGTGGGCCGCATCACCTGGGCAACAGATCCGCAACAGGAAGACGTGATCGAAATCTTCGGCCCGATGAGCGATCTGAAACTCCCGTCGGAACCGGTTTCGATGCTCAGGACCATCGTCGACCAATCGGACTTCGACACGCTGACCTTCTGCAAGGGCGGCCACGTACTTCTCGACGAGATCCGTTTCGGACCCAGCTACGAGAGTGTGTTGGCCGGAACGGTTCCGATGAAGCGGTAGTGGCCAGGATCACTCGAGAGCCTGGCCGTCCTCGAGCAGGCGCTCACGCAGTTTGGCGTAATCCACCTCCTGCACGCTGATGCCAGCATCGATGGCCTGCACGGCTGCCGTGGCTGCGCTTTGGCCCAACACCATGCCCACCGGCTCCATGCGAATGGAGCCAAATGCGATGTGTGAGGAGGAGAGACACCAAGGCACCAAAAGATTTTCGCATTCGCCTTCCGCCGGCACGATGGAGCGGTAGGAGATGGGATAGGCCTTGCCGCCCAAGCTCCTCTGGATGTCGCCCTCGTTCTTGAGCTGGCCCTTCCAGTTGACGCGCTGCACGTGGTGGGAGTCCATGGTGTAGGCGCCCATGCCAATGGAGTCCTCCACCTGCGGATATTCCTTGTTCTGGCGGCATTGGTGCTCGGTCATCACGAAGTCCGAGACCATGCGGCGGCCTTCGCGCACGTAGAGGTTGTAGGGCCAGTGGCCGTTGTCGACGAACTCGTCCTTGGGCAGGCCCCAACCCGAGTACTGCTTGCGTACGCCCTCGGGCACCTTCGGGTGGTTCTGCAGCGTCCAAACCAGGCCGAGCTGCCATTGCTTGTGCTTGTCGGCGAGGGCATCGCGCTCGTCGTGGGTCAGAGTGGTCCAGTCCCAATAGTCCTCGTGATCCGGCGGCAGCGGACTGTAGTTCATGCCGATGTAATCGGTGGAAATACCGCCGTTGTTGTTGGAGTCGGTCTTCTTGTTCGGCATGGGCGAAAACTTGTAGAAGGCCCCCCATTGGCCGCGGTAGCCGGCATCGAGGGCGCGGAAGAGGATCTCGTAGTCGGCCTCATCGTAGCCCCCGGGCTTCTCGATGGGTATTAGGTTCTCCTCCGCATTGGTCAGGCACATGCGGTAGCAGAAGGCCTGCAGGCGGTGGTCGCCCTTGCCGACGTCGTCCTCGTCATAGGGGTTCACATCGGGCAGCAGGCCGCTGTCGGGGTCCCCTTTCACCAGGTAGGGGTCGATGCCGTCGGGCAGGTTGTTTTTGTGGACCGGCAGGGTGATGGCATTCGATTTCTCGTTGTATTTGGAATTCGCTTCGCGGCCCACGGTGAAGGACACCCCGGCCAATGGCAGCAGGTCGCCTTCGTAGGAGGCGTCGATGAACATCTTGCCCTGGATTTCGCGGCCGTCCTCGAGACGGATGGACGCAATGCGCTTGCCGTCCATGACGGTTCCGGCCTTCTGGTCGATGCGGCCGTCAATCACCTGCACTCCCGCTTCCTCGACCAGTTGGTCGAAGATCATTTCCGCCACCTTGGGTTCGAATACGGATCCGAGTTGGTTTTCGTCATCGAAGGCCGAGGTACCCTGCCCCTTCTTGGGGAACTTCTCGAGGGTTTGGTACACCCAGGCATCCTCGTCCTGGTAGTGCAGGTAGACGCGGTGATAGAACTCGCGTGAAATCCCGCCGAGGATCCTGCTGTTGCCGATATCGGTCCAGCCCAGGCCACTACTGGTCATGCCTCCGAGGTGACCGTATTGGGAAACGAGGATGACCGACTTGTCCATGCGCGCGGCCTGCACGGCGGCCGCCACGCCAACCGCAGCATCGCCATAGACCACCACATCGGCTTGGAGTTCGGCGGTCTCTGCCTTTGCTTCCTCTCCTTCAGCGGGGCTGGAGGGGGAGGCATTTTCGGAACTGCAACTGCTACACCAGAGGGCAAGCAGGGAGAGGAGGGTCAGGCGATGGATCATGGTTTCTTTTGAGGCTTTGGTTTAAAAATGTGGGTTTGGAAATGAAAGAGCCGCAAGCTCGAAAGACTACGGGCCAAAAGATCGGGGTCATGCAAGCAATTCAGACCAAACTGACACGATCATGGGGCACGGTCATCATTCCATCGCCAGACTCATCAGCACGGCCTTCTGGGCATGCAGGCGGTTTTCGGCCTCCTGGAAGATGGTGTCCGCATGCGTCTCGAGCACTTCCTCGCTGATCTCCTTGCCGCGGTAAGCGGGCAGGCAGTGGAGCACGATGTGGCCCTCGGCGGCTGGCTTGAGCAGCTCGGCATTGACCTGAAAGCCGGCAAATTGCTCTTCCTTTTCCTTCTGGCCTTCCTGACCCATGGACAGCCAGACGTCGGTGTTGATGACATGCGCACCCTCGGTGGCCTCGGCCGGGTCGGTCGTGATCGAGACATTGGAGGCATCGAGTTCATCAAGGAATTCGGGGGTGGGCTGGCAGGCTTCAGGCGAGGCAATCGCCAGGTCAAAACCGAGCCGTTTGGCAGCCCACATCCAGGAGCGCGTCATGTTGGAGAAGCCATCGCCGATGAAGGCGATTTTTTTATTCTCCCAGCCGCCGATCTTCTCGCGGATGGTCTGCAGGTCAGCCAGGATCTGGCAGGGATGCTCGTCGTCGGTGAGCGCGTTGATGGTGGGAATCTTCGAATAGTCGGCGAACTCGACCACGTCCTGCTGGGCATAGGTGCGGATGATGGCCCCATGCACCATGCGTCCGAGCACGCGGGCAGTGTCCTTGATCAGCTCACCACGGCCCAGTTGGATGTCGTTGCTGGAGAGAAACATCGGAAAGCCGCCGAGTTCGCGGATGCCGACTTCGAAGGAGACACGGGTGCGGGTCGAGGACTTGGTGAAGATCATCGCCCAAGTCTGGCCCTCGAGCGGATTGGGATCGGAGCCGCGGTGATCCTTGAGCATGGCTGCGGCATCCAGCAGATCGACGATCTCCTGGGCGCTGAGTTGTTCGATGGATAGCAGGTGTTTCATGAAATCAGGGTTTCGAGGGTGTCGCGGATGATGGCCAGGGCCTCGTCGACCTCCTCTTGGCTGACAGTCAGCGGTGGGAGTAGGCGGAAGGTTTCCGTTCCGGCAGGCGGGCAGAGCAGCCCTCGATTCATCAGTTCGGTAACCACCAGTAAAGCCGCCGTCTTGCCCTCCGGCACATCGAACTTCGAAGCATCCAGACCGATGCCCAAGAGCAGGCCGAGGCCTCGCACCTCGGTGATGGCGGGCAGCTTCCAGTCCCCGATGGTCTTGCGGATGTGAACCTCCATGGCCTTGGCGTAGGCACCGAGGTTCTGCTCGCGGATCTCCTCGAGCACCACCAGCGAAGCGGCGCTCACCAGGGGGTTGCCGCCGTAAGTGGAGCCATGAGAGCCCGGGCCCATCAGGGACGGCAAGGCTTTGCCCTCGCCCACAGGCTTGTCCTTGAGCCAGAAGGCGCCAATCGGCACGCCACCACCCATGCCCTTGGCCCAGGAGACGCCGTCGGGTTCGATCTCGGGCGCGATCATGCGCCAGGCCATGGCATCGCCACAGCGACCGAAGCCGGCCTGGACCTCGTCAAAGAAGAGCAGCAGGTCGTGCTGCTTGCAGAGCGAATCGATGGCCTGCAGGAAATCCGGAGTGGCGACGTGAATGCCGCCCTCACCCTGGATGGGTTCAAGCAGGATGGCCACGGTCTCAGACCGGATGGCCTGCTTGAGGGCCTGGGCGTCGTTGAAGGGCAGGTGCCGGAAGCCGGGCAGCATGGGGTCAAAGCCTTGCTTGATCTTGTCCTGACCGGTCGCCGCCATGGAGCCGAGGGTCCGCCCGTGGAAGGACTGATTGAAGGTCAGCACCTCGAAGCGGGGCTTGCCCTCGGCATCGGGCCGCTCGTGGCCGTAGCGCCGCGCGGACTTGATCAGACCGTCATTGGCCTCGGCACCGGAGTTGGAAAAGAACACCTTGCCGGGAATGCCGACCTGATGCTTCACGATTTCGCGCGCCAATTTGGCCTGGGCCGGAGGCTGGTAGAGATTGGAAACGTGGAGCAGGGTGGCCGCCTGCTCCTGGATGGCCTCGGTGAGTTTGGGGTGGCTGTGCCCCAGCGAACAAACGGCAATGCCACTGCAGAAATCGAGGTAGCGTTTGCCCTGTTCATCCCACAGCCACGAGCCTTCGCCGCGCACCGGCACCACGGGAAAACGCCCATAGGTCGGCAGCACGTATTGTTGGTATAGCTCGTTGGTATTCATGGCTGGATCAGCGGAAGGGGCGGAGACTACAGCCTGCGAGCAGTAGATCAAAGCCGGAAATGCAGTGAAAATTGCCCACGCACCCAGGGTCAATCCGGACTTTACAGACTTCACTTCGTAACGAAATATCTCGTTATGAATTCGACGCTCATTGGCGCACCCCAGTATTTCCGAGCCCTCGGCGAGAGCACCCGCTGGCGCATTGTGCGCCTGGTGATGAATCGGGCGCTGTGTGTCTGTGAACTGGCCGACATCCTGGGCCTCCCCCACTCCTCCACCTCCAGCCACCTGCAGATCATTCGCAAGGCCGGCCTGCTCGAAAGCGAGCGCTGCGGCAAATGGACTTACTACCGCATCCACCGCCAGCACCTGCCCTTGATTCGCAACCTAATCAGACAATTTCCTGACGAGGCGGTGCACGCCAGCGACCAGCAACGCTGCCAACAACGCTTGGCCGACCGCGCCAACAGCTGCTGTCCGGGGCCGATCAAGCTCGCCAAGGCGCGCAACCGATAAACGAAGCATCCGGCTTCGCTCTGCGAGCTACGCCGGGACAAGCGAACCTGTAATTCGCAACAAATCACTAAGAAACCACCATGAATCTTTCCGAACTCAAGCAACTGCTCGCCGACCACTCCGAGCATTTCTTCCGCCTGCGCCTGCCGGACTCCTCCGACGTGCCCGTGTCCTTCCACATCACCGAAGTCGGCCGCGTCGACAAGACCTTCCTCGACTGCGGCGGCACCCGCCGCGAGAAGACCACCTGCCAGCTCCAGGTCTGGGTCGGCAAGGACTACGAGCACCGCATCGAAACCGAGAAGATGGCGGGCATCCTCAAGAAGGGCAGCGAATTGGTGCCCGATGAAGACGTGCCGGTCGAAATCGAATACGAGGATCGCGTCATTTCCCAATACACCATCGAGGGCCATGAGATCAGCGAGGACGCGGTGACCCTGCAGCTCTCCCACAAGCACACCGAATGCCTCGCCCCGGAACTCTGCGGCCTGGACATGCCTGACCTCGGCCTGCCTTCCATCGACGGCAAATCCTCCAACTGCTGCGGTCCGAGCGGCTGCTGTTGATCTCAAGGCATGACCACCCAACTGCAACGCCTCACGGCCGAAGCCCTCGGCACCTTCGCCCTGGTCTTTGCCGGAACTGGGGCCATCGTCATCAACGACTGGACCGGCGGCACCATCGGCCACGCCGGCATTGCCCTGACCTTCGGGATGGTCGTGCTGGCCATGATCTACACCTTCGGCGATGTCAGCGGGGCGCATATCAATCCGGCGGTGACCCTCGGCTTTGCTTGCGCTGGACGCTTTGGCTGGAGCCGCGTGACTCCCTACATCATCGCCCAACTTCTCGGTGCCTTTGCCGCCAGCGGCTGCATGAGACTCCTCTTCCCCAATTCCATCACCTTGGGCGAAACGCTGCCTGCAGGACCCGCCTCACAAAGTTTCGTCCTCGAGGTCATCCTCACCGCCATCCTCATGCTGACCATTTTGATGGTCTCGACCGGCGCCAAGGAAAAGGGCATCACCGCTGGCATCGCCATTGGTTCGGTGGTCGGACTCGAAGCCATGTTTGCCGGTCCCATCTGTGGCGCTTCCATGAACCCGGCTCGCTCACTCGCTCCCGCCATCGTCGGCGACCACTTGGAAGCCATCTGGCTCTATCCCACCGCCACCATTCTGGGTGCCATCATCGCCGCGCCCATCGCCAAATTCATCCTCTCCAACAAGTCATGAAACCCACCATCCTCGTTCTCTGCACCGGAAACAGCTGCCGCTCCCACATGGCCGAAGGCATCCTGCAACAAGCTCTCGGTGACGACTACCGCGTGGTCAGCGCCGGCTCCAATCCCGCCGGCTACGTCCATCCGCTGGCGATCAAAGCCCTCGCTGAAATCGACATCGACATCAGCAGCAACACCTCCAAGCACCTCGATGAATTCCTCAACGATCCGGTCGAAACGGTCATCACCGTCTGCGGCAACGCCGACCAGGCCTGCCCCACCTTCCCAGGCCAGGTCAATCGCCACCACTGGCCCTTCGACGATCCGGCCCATGCCGAGGGCAGCGAAGAGGAACAATTTGCAGTCTTTCGCCGAGTGCGCGATGAGATCCGCGCCGTCTTCGGGGCTTATGCCGATGGCCGCCTGGACTGCGTCAAAGCCTGAAGCCTGCGACTCATTGAGGGCCAGCTAACAGCTCGGTCGCCCATTGCATCTCATCCTCAAGCATCCAGTGTTCAGGATGATGTCGATGAGAACCCTGACTTTCTGGATCCTTACGGCCTTTGCCCTGCCGATGGCTCAGGGGGCTCCAAGGACAGAGCAACCAAGAGCGGAGCGCCTCGCACTTCCGAATTCGGAACAGGGATATGCCGTGGTGAGCGTTGGCGAAGATGTCGATCTCGACAGCCCCAGCCCGCTTCTATTTTGGTTTCACGGCACCGGAGGCAATCCCAACATTGGCATCGCCGGGGCACGCAGCAACTGGATCGCGGTTGGCATGTCCTACCCCAGAAAAGAGGATCGAAATTCGGGTGCAGATTATGGGCAGCAGTTGTGGGATCTCTGCACCCAAGTTCAGGCCCAACTCGACAAACGTGGCTGGAAATTCTCCACCCGGGTGGTCGGCGGGATGAGTCGCGGTGGCTGGGCCAGCTTTCACGTCGGCGCCACTGCCAAAGACGGCCCGGACGGCATCGTCATTTTCGCCGCCGGCAAGGATCCGGGTTACCCTCTGCCGCCCGTCAAACGCAAGCAACCCTCCTCGGTCCTCATCGGTGCCGGTGAAACCGATCCGAATTATCCTCATGCCCAACTCGCCTGCAGTTTTTTCAACAAAGCAGGAGCACAGGTCACTTATGAGGAGTGGTTGGGACATGGCCACACCTACGGAGCATCGCCCCGGGTGCTGGCATGGTTGGATGTTCAGGCCGCCAAACGCGACGAGACATTCTCCAAAGCCTGCGACCAGTTCCTGCTCGATGAACTTGCCGCCTGCAAAACCGACTCCTTTGCGAACTACCTGAGACTTCGCCACCTCATCCGGGACCCGCGCTTTCCTCATGCACAGGAGAAACACAGGGAGCTCGTGCGATCCCGCGGCATGAGCTTTTCCAAAAATGCAGAGCTGAGCCAAAGCATCGAGGAGCTTGGCTTTCTACAGAAGCTGGTGGCGCGCGAAGCAGAGTTTTTTGATGACCGACAATTTGATGTCAGCCTCATCGCCGACCTGCAGACACGCTTCACAAAACTAGCCAAGCAGTCCAAGGATCCGGGCATCCGCGCAAGAGCGGCCTATGGGGCCCTGAGAGCACAGAAAATGCACCGCATCTACTCCGAGCAGGAAAAGGTCTACAAGTCGGACGCTTTCCAACAAAAGATGCACCAACTCGCCACCCTGCAGGAGCAATACCAGCAAGCCGACCCAAACACCAAGCCGACCCTGCTCGCCGAGATTCAGAAACATCGAAAGGAAATCGCCGACATCAAATTCAAGACGAGCATGGGTGCTTTCCGGAATGCCGAATGGATCAACCCGGATGAAGTTCCGAACGAGCTCAAGGCGGCCATCGAGGACGACCCAAAGGATTCCCTTCGTCCCTATCTTGGGATAGGCTTCTAGGGACACCTTGCTCCTCTACCTGCACATCCCCTTCTGCCACCGCATTTGCCCCTACTGCTCGTTCTACAAGCACACCCCGGGCAAGACGCCGATTGGTGAGTTCATCGAAGCGCTGGGCCAGGAGGCGCAGCAGCGCATCGTGAGCCAACCCCGCACGCTCTATCTCGGCGGCGGCACTCCGAGTATGCTCTCACCCGGGCATCTGCAAAAACTCTTCGCGGCTTTGCAGGAACAGGTCGACTTCAGCTCACTCGAGGAGGTCACCCTGGAAGCCAACCCGGCGACCTTCGATCTCGCCAAGGCGCGTCTGTTCCGCGAACTCGGTGTGACGCGGGTCTCATTGGGCATCCAGTCTTTCCATGCTCCAACGCTCCAGACTCTCGGCCGTGAACACGATCCCAAGCAGGCCGCTCAATCCGTCGAAATCCTGCGCGAGGCGCAACTGCCGAAGATCAACATCGACCTGATGTTTTCCATTCCCGGACTGGGTGATGCGGATTGGCGCGAAACCTTGCAGCGCAGCATCGAGCTGCAACCCGATCACATCTCCGCCTACAATCTCACTTACGAGGAGGACACCGCCTTCTTTGAATCCCTGCAACGTGGCGAACTGGATGCCAGCGAGGATCGGGACTCCACACAGTTTCACTTGGCAGACGAGCTCCTGACTGGCGCCGGCTTCGATCATTACGAAACCTCCAACTACGCCCGCCCCGGCGCTGAATCCACCCACAACCGGGGCTACTGGCAGGGCGAGGACTACCTCGGCCTCGGTCCCTCAGCGGTCAGCACCTTGGGTGGAGAGCGCAGCCGCAACGTGGCCGACACCGCCGCTTATGTCCGGCGCATCCAATCGATTGGCCACGCCACGGATGAATCGGAACGGCTGAGCCCGCAGCAACAGACCATCGAGCGCATCGCACTTGGCTTGCGCACCCGTGAGGGCATCGCACTCGAGTTGCTCGACGAGGCAGGCCGCAATCGCGCGAGGACGCTGTGCGAAGAGGAACTGGCACGGATCGAGGATGGCCGCCTCACCCTTCGTGGGGTGGGCCGGGCCTTGGTCGATCCGATTGTCGCGGAGTTGATTTAAGCCGGGGAAACAGGAGCCAGCTCGGGTGCCTCCTTGGAGTTCATCAACTCCTCAATCTCATCGGCCTCGATGGGGATGTTCTCCATCATGTTGAAGTTCTTGTCCTTGCCGATGACCACGTCATCCTCAAGGCGAACGCCGAAGCCTTCCTCCTGAATGTAGATGCCGGGCTCGATGGTGAAGACCATGCCTTCCTCAAGAATTTCAGCAGGGCCACCAAAGACGTCGTGCACGTCGATGCCCATGTGGTGGGAGGTGCCGTGCATGAAGTACTTCTTCACCAGCGCCTTGTCCTTGCCCTGAGCCTTGGCCTCCTTGGCACTGAAGAGGCCGAGATCGACGAGTTCGCCCTGCATGATCTCAATGACTTCCTTCTGGAAGTCCATAATGCAGGTTCCGGGGCGCAGGATTTCGTTGGCCGCACGGTAGACGCGCAGCACGGCGTTGTAGACATCGCGCTGGCGGTCGGTGTAGCGACCGTTGACCGGCACCGTCCGGGTGAGGTCGGAAGCCCAGCCGAGGTATTCGGCAGCGGTGTCGAGCAGGACCAGCTCGCCGTCCTTGCAGCGCTTGTTGTTCTCGACGTAATGGAGCACGCAGTTGCTCAGACCCGAGCCGATGATGGGCGGATAGGCAAAGCCGCGGGAACCCCGCCGCACAAATTCGTGAAGCAATTCGGCCTCGATCTCCCACTCGCCCACGCCGGGCTTAATGAAGGGAAGGATGCGCCGGAATCCTGCCTCGGTGATGTTGCAGGCCTTCTGCATGATGTTGATCTCCTCCTCGTCTTTGATGACGCGGATCTTCTCCATCACCTTGGTCAGGCGCTCGTAGTTGTGGAGCGGATAGCGCTTCATGCACTGCTGGATGAAGCGGTCATTGCGGGTCTCGAGGAAATTGTTGTTGCTCACCCGGTTGCCCTCGTTGGTTTCGAGGTAGAAGTTGTCGCAAAGCGGGGCGAGGCGGTGCCAGTTGCCCTCGAAGGCGTCCAGCCATTCGACGCGCTCGATGCCGGATATCTCGCGCGCCTTTTCCTTGGTCAGCTTCGCACCTTCCCAGATCGCCATGAAGTCGCTGGTCTCCTTCATGAAGAGGATCTCGCGGTCACGCGGATCCGGCGCATCCGGGAAGAGCATCAGAATGGTCTCTTCCTGGTCGATGCCCGTCTGGTGGCGCAGATTGGCATTCTGCTGCAGGGGCAGAGTTCCGTCGTTGTTGGTCGGGTAAACGTCGTTGGCATGCAAAATCACCATGCTGCCGGGTTTGAGAAGCTTAATCAGGCGTTTTCGGTTGCGCTCGAAAAGCGCGGAGGGAATGGGGTCAAAGCGCATGCCCCAGAGTTGAAGGTATCCCGGGCCTGCGGGCAACCTGCAAATGGACGGAATACTGTACCCCTTTCGGGTCAGGACGAGCCCCCTTGCGGACCCTTCATGACATCCAGGGACTGCCTACCGCTTTTTTTCGATGGCTACGAGAGTGATGTCATCCATTTGGCGCCCCTCGCCAGCAAATTGGCCCAGTTCCTCCTGCATGCGGTCCAGCACCACCTGGGCTCCCAACATGGCGGACTCCCTGAAACAGGAACTCATCCTCTCCATGCCGAATTCCTGTTCCTGGTCATTGAGCGCCTCACGGACCCCGTCGGTATGCAGCAGAAGGCAGTCTCCGGGCTCGAGCTGAATTTCCTGATCCTGGATCACCCGCTCGAACACCTCGCCTCCATCGACACCGAGGGCCATGCCCGGAGAGCGCAATTGCTCGACCCTCTGGCCCTCCTGCCGGTACCACAGAGCCGGGTCGTGGCCGGCACGTGCAAGAGTCACCCGCCCGCTTCTCTCGTCCACGATGTAGAAGGCCATGCTGATGAACATGTCCTCGCGGATGTCGGGAAAGAGCTGGCGGTTCACCGCCGAAAGGATGGCGGCCGGCGAGGAAAGACCGGGAGCGACCGAGCGCAGGGCGCTGCGGCACATGGCCATGAGCAGGCCTGCGGGAACCCCCTTGCCCGACACGTCGGCAATCGCGATGCCGTGCTTGTGGTCTCCCAACTCGAGGTAGTCGTAGTAGTCGCCGCTGATGACCCGAGCCGGAACATTCACGCCACAGACCCGGAAGCCGGGAATCACCGGCTCTTCGCGGGGCAACAGCACCCGTTGCACCTCACGCGCATTGCGCAACTCGGTGTCCATGCGGCGCTTCTCCTGGGCCTCGCGGTGGACCTGGGCATTGCCGATGGCGAATGCGGATTGCTCGGCCGCCGAACCGAAGACCGCAAAATCATTGGGCATGAAGGGGCCCTGCTCGTGCATGCGCGCCACGGCCAGCACGCCGAGGTCCTTGCCGGCATACTTGAGGGGAGCGGCCATCACGGTCACGTCGTAATTGTAATTGACCAGGCTGTCGCTGAAGGAGGGATGACTCTTCACGTCCTTGACGTGGATGGGTGCGCCAACCGACAGGCAGTAGCCGAGGATCCCCTCGTCGATCGCCACCCGCGAGAGGCGGATGTGGCTCTCCAGGGCGCGCGAATCGCGCGTCGACTTCTTGCGCACCTCGTAGGGAATGCCGACCAGCGGCGGGCACTTGGCGGAGAGGTAGGCTGGCACCAGCGAATCGCCTTCGTCATTGAGGAAGTAGATCGCCCCGCCATGGGCATTCACCACGTCCGAAATGCCGTCCACGATGATGCGCGAGAGGGCGCTGTGGGAGGGCTCGACCTCGATTGCGGTTCCCAGTTCGTGGAGGAAGCAGAACATGCGCTGCTCCTCCCCCTCGAAATCGCGGAAGCGGGTGCGCATCCGGTGGTTGCGCCGACGCTGGTTGCGGATCGCAAAGATCATGACGGCAATGGTCAATGCCATGAAACCGCCCAGCGCCCAGGTCAGGTATTGCAGCTCAGCGGAGATCTCGAGGGTTGCCATCAGCAGACACGATCAGGATTCGGGCGGGGACTCCTTGTCCACCTGCCTTTTCAGTGTGCCCACCACGTTCTCGAATTCACGAGCATTCTTCTCGTTGAGATCGGTGAGCTCCTCATGAGCTCGAAGCACATGGCGTGCCCGCTCACTGAGATTCATGGGTTCAACCGCCTGGGCCGGCTTGAGCTGGCTGCGGATATTTTCGATGTCATCCTTCCAACTCGGCTCCTTGGGGTCGATCTGCATCATGAAGTCGAGACCCAGATCCTCGAGCGAGCGCCGATTGCGCTCATCCGCGCCGGCGACCTGCAGGATCCCGCCATCGACGGCCGCCAGACGGGCCGCCATGCCAGCCAGGGTGCCCATGAAGGTCGAATCCATGCCACTGCAGGCGGCGAGATCGATGACCAGCACGGATTCGCCCTCGCCCACACGGGCATCGCCGAAGGACTTGACCAGCGGACTGTTGAGGAAGGAGCCCTTGCCCTCACAACGGATCCAGCTGAAACCCTCGAATACACCGCAGGTGATTGGATGATCCGTTGTCACTGGAATAGGCATCTGATGGGGGGGGATGGCCTCTGGTGTATGGGCAGAGGACTAGGAAGATAAAATCTCAAAGCCAAGCGGTCAACTGGCATCTGGAGTTCATTCCCAGAGATAGGACTTCTCGGAGGCAATTTCCTCTCCCCCGCGGCTCACCGAAGCACGCCAGGCGAGCACCTTGCCATTGTCAAAGTAGTTGTCGCCGATGACCGCAAATTCGACCACGCCACTTCCGACCTCCGGCGGATAGAGCTCGCTCATGCGCTTGATTTCGCTCGCGCTACCTCCTTGCCGGTATTCAAAGATCACTTCCACCGGCCCGGTTCCCACCCCCTCTTGGTCCTCCCAGATCAGGGTGTAATACTGGCCCAGGCGCTGGCGGCGCTCCTCCATACTGACCGCACCATGCAGGCGGCGCAGCTTTTCCATGCGCACCGAGGGCATTTCTCCACCCTCGGTTTCCTGGTCGCGCAGCTGAAACTGGCGGACGGTGAGCGCATCCCTGGGTCCCGCGCAGTTGGCGAGAAACAACACAAACAAGGCGAGGGCGCAAATCTTCACGGACGCTATTCAAGCCTAGGCCGCCGGGGATTCAAGAACCAAGGCCTCGGCGAATCGCTTTTCGCCTTGTCCGGAAGACCAACTTGGGGACGAATCAGGTCCGCCCCGGCCCCAGCCATGACCGACATCAAGCTCGAGTTCGATACTCCACAGTTCCTCCACGACCTGTTTGCCAACGACCTGACAAACCTCTCCCACCTGGAGAAGGCCCTGGAGGTCGAGGCGGTCACCCGCGATGGCTGGCTGCGCCTGAGCGGCAGCGAGCAGGCCGTCACCCGCGCCCGTGCCGTCTTCCAGGACCTCGAAAACGCCAAACGCAAGGGCAGCACCATCAACTCCCGGGATTTCATGCTGGCCATTGACCTGGCGGCCAAGGCCGGCCCGATCAAGATCACCGACCTGGCCGAGGTCCAGCTGGTCGGATCGCGCGGCAAGGCCCCCGTGGTGCCCCGCACCCCTGCCCAGCTCGAGTATGTGCGCGCCATCGAATCCAACGATGTCACCTTCGGTCTCGGCCCGGCCGGCACCGGCAAGACCTACCTCGCCATGGCCATGGCACTGACCCTGCTCAAACAAAAGGTGATGAAGCGCATCGTGCTGACCCGCCCC
>JAWVYP010000016.1:0-20050 GCA_033722655.1 Akkermansiaceae bacterium
AGGAGCTTAATGGTCGTCTGGATGTTCTGAATTTATGGCTCACCATTCAGTTCTGCGGAAGAGAGGTGAAGATCCCATACATCTTTCTTCACTGATTCAGGTATCCTGCTGAAAATGGGGTAGCATAAATCTTGGTAGGCTTCCTCATTCGTCTTTTCTCCTAGCTTAAACTTTTTGACTGCCTCTTCTGCCACGAAATCAAAGTGGGGCAATAGACGGTAAAGCGTATCGATGAGCTCGCGATCCCAGGGAAACTGTTGAGATAGCTCATCAATATTCTTTGCATGAGTCTCGGGGTAATATTCTCCGCGTTGCATCCAGTATGCCTTTTCAAAGAATGCTCCTAGCTTTGACTCAGTGGATTCCATGTTTCTGAAAGTGATCAACCTGAGCTATTGCTCAAACCAAAAAAATCTCCGTGACCTCCATCTCCTCCGTCCCTCTGATCTCGCTCCGCTCAATCCACGAGGAATGCATGGCCCTCCGGCCATGATCTATTTCTTGCCAGCTCGCTCCACTCGCCGGCCCTCCGGTCGTGGTGGTAAAAGAAAAGCCGGTCAGTCCTGAGGGCGCTCACTTGAACCTCTCACCCGCAGCCGCCTTCATCTCCTCCAGCTTGTCGCGCTCGGGAGCAGCACCTCGGGCTTGATCCGGTTTGCCGCCGCCCTTGCCACCGGCGATGGACGCGAGTTCGCGCAGGAGGTCTCCGGCCTTGAGACCGGCAGCGAGGGCGTCCTCACCGCAGTGCACGGCAAGGTGCAGGCGCTCACCGTCGTCGACGACCAGTAGAGCGGGACCGGCGAATTGCTTCTTCTTGAGACCGTTCTGCAGCTCCTGCAAGAGGGCGGGGGAGCCTTCGTAGGATTCGACAATGGGCTCGCCCTTGGCCACCAGTTCGGCAAGCGCCTCGTCGGCGATCTTGGCCGCCTGGGAAGCTTGCAGCTTCTTGATCTTCTTCTCGGCGTCGATGGCAGCCTGGCGGGTTTCCTCCAGGGTGCGCTGGCCCTTGGCATAGGTCGCGTTGATCTCGGAAATGTCGGCGCGCTCGACGAGCATGGCGCCCATGATGTGCGGGAAGTCCTTGGCTTCAATGGGATCCTCACCGAGTTCGGCGAGCTTGGCGTTGGCGGCCTTGAGCTTGGACTGGGCGAGCTTGAGTTCCTCGTCCCAGGTCTCGACGGTCTCGCGCAGGTGATCCCAGGCGGATTCGCCACAGACGGCCTCGATGCGGCGCACGCCGGACGCAATAGCACCCTCGCTCTTGATCTTGAAGAGGCCGATTTCCGAGGTGTTGCGGACGTGGGTGCCGGCGCAGAGTTCCATGGAGGGGCCGTTGAGTTGTTGCGGCTCACCACCGATCTGGACGACGCGCACGGTCTCGCCGTATTTGTCGCCGAAGAACTGCATGATGTCTTTGCGCTCCTTGACCTCGGCGTGGGGCACTTCCTTCCAGCTGACGCTGAGGCCTTGCTTGATGGCGCCGTTGACCATTTCCTCCATGGCGGCGATCTGCTTGTCGTCGAGGGCGCCGCTGTTGAAGTCGAAGCGCAGGCGATGCTCGTCCACCGAAGAGCCCTGCTGGGTCGCATCGGGAGACACGACTTCGTGCAACGCCCAGTGCAGCAGGTGGGTGGCGGAGTGATGAGCCTCGATGGGGCGACGGCGCTTGGCGTCGACGCGCAGTTTGACGGTGTCGCCCACCTGAATGTCTGCGTCGGCGGCAACGGCGTGGGCGCGGGCGGCGCCAATCTGCTGCGTGGTGCTGACGTCGTGGGCGAGATTGCCCTTCACCAGAATTCCAGTGTCGCCGACCTGGCCACCCATCTCGGCGTAGAAGGGTGTCTTGTCGGTGATGACAAAGAGTGAGTCGTCTTGTGGGTGGACTTCGAGCACCAGCGCATCCACTTCGTCCTGATCAAAACCAAGGAACTCGGTGGTGGCCTCGGTGCTGATGTCGAGCGCGCGCACCACATTGGACTTTTGTGCGGCCTGAGCTTGTTTGCGCTGCTGCTCCATGCACTTGTCGAAGCGGTCCATGTCGACGTGGAGGCCGCGTTCGGCACAGAGGAGTTGAGTCAAATCGATGGGGAAGCCGAAGGTGTCGTAGAGTTGGAAGGCATCTTCACCGCTGAGGGTCTTGTCCTTCACGTCAGCCAGCAGATCTTCAAAGCGCTTGAGGCCACGGTCCAAGGTTTCGTTGAAGCTCGCTTCCTCGCGCTCGAGGGTCACGCGCACGGCACTCTCGCGCTTCTTGAGTTCGGGGAAGACCTCGCCCATCTGTTGGACCAAGGTGCTGACGAGTTCACCAAAGAGCGGCTTGTCGCCGGAGAAGCCGAGTTGACGACCGTAGCGAACCGCGCGGCGCAGAATGCGGCGCAGCACGTAGTTGCGGCCGTTGTTGCCGGGCTGGATGCCGTCGGCAATGGAGAAGCTCAGGGTGCGCAGGTGGTCGGCAATGACGCGAAACGCAATCGCGTCCTTCATCTCCTCGGAGAAGGCGGTGCGGTCGGCATCGGGTTCGGGGTAGATGTCGACGTAGTTCTTGCCGCTGAGCTCTTCGAGCTTTTTGAAGAT
Source organism: Akkermansiaceae bacterium (assembly GCA_033722655.1). Classification (GTDB taxonomy): domain Bacteria; phylum Verrucomicrobiota; class Verrucomicrobiia; order Verrucomicrobiales; family Akkermansiaceae; genus Luteolibacter. Next base: position 2,575 of record JAWVYP010000016.1, read on the forward strand.
GGGCGTAAAGACGTCGGTGGCGTAGTTGCTGGGCTTGGCTGAGAAATCGGTGAAGCCCTTGGTGTTCTGGATGATGGAGCAGGCGCGCTCGAAGCCCATGCCGGTGTCGACGTGCTTGGAGGGCAGCTCGCGGAAGGACCCATCGGCCTCGGCGTTGTATTGGATGAAGACGAGGTTCCAGATCTCGATGCAGAGATCGGAGTCCATGTTGACCAGTTTGCCCTGGGTGTCGCCCTCGGGGCTGAGATCGACGTGGAGTTCGGAGCAAGGTCCGCAGGGGCCAGTCTCGCCCATCATCCAGAAGTTGTCCTTCACGTTGCCGTTCACAATCTGAACCTTGGGATCGCAGCCAGCCTTGGTGAAGAGCTCGGCCCAGAAGTCGTAGGCCTCCTGATCGAACTCACCCGGGTCACCCTCCTTGGGCGCGTAAACGGTGGCGTAGAGGCGATTGGCGGGGAAGCCCCAGCGTTCGACCACCAACTCCCAGGCCCAGGCGATGGCCTCCTGCTTGAAGTAGTCGCCGAAGCTCCAGTTGCCCAGCATCTCGAAGAAGGTGTGGTGGTAGGTGTCGTAGCCGACATCCTCGAGGTCGTTGTGTTTGCCACCGGCGCGAATGCACTTCTGGGTATCGGTGGCGCGCGGCGGATCAAAGGGAGCCTTCTCGGTGCCGAGGAAGTAGGGCACGAAGGGATTCATGCCCGCGTTGGTGAACAGCAGGCCGGGTGACTGCGGCATCAGGGAGGCCGAAGGCACGATGGTGTGCTGCTTCTCTTTGAAGAAGTCGAGGAAGGAGGAGCGGATCTCGGCGGCGGTCATGGGCGGGTGCGGCGCAGGGTGTCTGGGCGGAGGGCCGGGAGGATGAGCAAAGGATGGGCCCCAAGTAAAGCCCCGCAGGGGGCTGGATTCGGCTTTGTGATGCTTTCCAGACTTGGAAATCCGTGAATTGGCGGCATCTTTTGGACCATGTCCGCCACCAAGGGAGAAAAGCGGCGCCGCGCCATCAGCTTGCTGGCGGTATTCCTGATCGCCTTCGGCCTGGCAACCGCAGTCCGCTACTTCCAGCGGGGTGGCTCATTGACGGACCTCAGGGAGCGGCTCGGCTTCCAGAAGCAAGAGCTTCCGCGCTCACCGGAAGGCTACACGCTTTCGGGTAAGGCGCCGCTCGAGCTCGATGAGGTCGAGTTGCTCAGCCGCCTCAACGCCGAATATGCCCGCCTGACCCGGGCGGTGGTGCCGTCGGTGGTCAGCATCAACACCGAGCGCTTTCACACCGCGCGGATGAGGGACCTGCTGGGCCGCACTCAGTTGCGGCGCTATTCTTCCACCGGCCAGGGCTCGGGAGTGATTGTGACCCACGAGGGCCATGTCATCACCAATTACCACGTCATTGCTGGCCAGCAAAAGATCAGCGCCACGCTCCACGGCGGCAAGGAAGTACCCGCCACCCTCATTGGCGAGGATCAGTTCCTCGACATCGCCGTGCTCAAGCTGGAGGACGAGGGGCCCTATCAGCCGCTCAAGTTCGGCGACTCCTCGCGCGTGGAAGTGGGCCAGATGGTGTTCGCCGTCGGTAGTCCCTTTGGCCTCGGCGAGACGGTAACCCAAGGCATCATTTCGGCCAAGGAGCGCTCGCTCTCGGACAACCAGCGCGACCTCTTCCAGACCGATGCTGCCATCAATCCTGGCAACTCCGGCGGTCCCTTGGTCAACCTGCGGGGCGAAATCATCGGCATCAACGTCGCCATCTTCTCGCCCGACAAGGAGAACCCGGGTTTCCAGGGGGTGGGCTTTTCCATTCCCAGCAACGACGCCCGCGATTCGCTGGAGCAGATCCTCGATCGCGGTCGGCCGGTGAGGGGCTTTCTCGGCGTGCAGATGCGCGACCTCGACCCCTACATGCGACGCGTGTTGCGCTACCGCGGCGAGTATGGCGCGGTGGTGATCGGAGTGGCCCCGGATTCACCGGCCGAGCGCGCCGGCCTGCAGCCGCGCGACATCATCATAACCTATCGCGGCACGGAGATCCGCTCCTACGCCCAGCTCTTCGCCCTGGTCCAGGCCACCCGGGTGGGCGAAACCGTCGATCTGCGGGTCTGGCGGGACGGCAGGGAAATGGAGGTGACCGCCGAGATTGCCGAGAGTGTGCCGCCGACCGTGGCCAGCACCGAACCCACCAGGCCGCAGGCCGAGCAGGTGGAGCGCGTGCTTCACGCCATCGGCCTTGAGGTCCGCGAGCTCTCGGTGCACGAGCGGATGCGCGGTCACCGGGGCGTGGTGGTGACCGCAGTGCACGAGGGAGGGCTCGCCGAGGGCGTGCTGCAGCGCGGGGACCTGATCTTTGCCATCAATGGCAACCGGATCTCGGGGGCGGTCGATTTCTTCATGCAGCTGGCAGGCTCCGCGCTGGAGCGGGAAACCCGGCTGCAATTGATGCGGGCAGACGAAATGGTACAGGCCATGCTGCCGCAAGTGGAGGATTGAGTGGGCACGCGGCTCGCCAGTCCGGTTTCCACGTGCTAGCATGCTCCCCATGAAGCGCATTCGCCTGTCCACTTTCCTGATTGCCCTATCGGTGATCATTGCCATTGCTGCGGTCGTGATCTGGGTGGAGCGTTCCCGGGAGATCCGCGAGCGGGCTGACTCAAATGCTCAACAGGAGGAGCAGCCCATCAAGGATCCCGACTCCATCCCCAACGGCGACGGTGGGGTGATGGATCCTGCCGATCCCATGGACCCCGACCCGCCAAAGCTCGACATCGATGCCCTGCGCCAAGCGGAAAGCCCGGAACTCCTAATGCAGGAAATGGCCAGGGCGCTCAACCAACTCGACATGGAGCGCTTCGAGCGCCTCTCCGGGGGCAGCATCGAAAGTGCCGAGCTCGCTGCGCTGCGCCGCTTCGCCACCGAGCAGAAGGCCGAGGGCCGCGACCTGCAACTGCGCGAGGTGGGCGAGACCGATCTGGATGACGGTCGCCGCTGGGCCCTCGACGGCAAGCGGGACGGCGAGTTGATGAGCTTCTACCTCGACATGAAGCGCGGAGAGGGGGGCTGGCGCATTGATCAGCTCACCTTGCCCAGCGAGGGCGGTGAGTTGGCCAACGACGACGCCCTGGCGGCGGCCGAGGCCTTCGTGCTGGCCCTGCTTAGCCAGAACTTCGAGGCCGCCCGCCAATACGTCGATGGCCGCAAGGTTTCCGACGCGCGCATCGCCGGGCTGTGCATCATTTTCGAGGAAGGCAATTACGCCCTGCGCAAGCAGAAGCCACTGCGCCTGATGGTCAAGCGCGATGGCCTGGCCTCCTACCTCGCCAACGTGGTGACCCCCGATGGCTCGGAAAAGGCCCAGTTCGGCCTCAACCTCGTCCAGAGAGGAGATCCCGCCAGGTGGTTGGTGAGCGAGATCAACCTCGACAAGCTGCTCGCCGATTACGCCCAGCGCGTGGCCGGTGGGGACGTGTATTACTCACCCCTGGTGCGCAATCCTGAGGGTGGTGATACCCTGGCGCTCTATTTCGGCTTCGACGAGGATGAGATCAACCCGCGCACTCAACGACAGCTCGAGATCGTGGCTGCCATTCTCAAGGCCGACCCGGTCAAGAAGCTGACCCTCAGCGGTCATACCGACTCCATGGGGACGGATGCCTACAACAGGGAGCTCTCCCGGCGTCGCGCTGAAGCAGTGAAGGCCTTCCTCCTCGATGCCGGGGTGAAAGCGCCGCAGATTGTGACCCTGGCCAAGGGAGACAGTGAGCCAAGGCGGCCAAATGTAACCGAGAGTGGGGAGGACAATCCCGAGGGGCGCCGGGCGAATCGGAGGACGGAAATCTATTTGGATTTTTGAGCCATGCCTTGAGCCTGCTCCAAGGTGGGCGCCCTCTCTTGAACAGGGAAGTTGGTCATCAGTCTGCCGTATTGCGGGCCGTGCGGAGTTTTCTGTGCTTGCGACAAGCGTTCCAATTCTTCTGACGGCAATAACTTCAGTCCGTTGGCGTCGAGAATCCAGACCCTCAGCAACTCCCCCTCTTTTGATAGAGAGATTCTGGACAAGTGTTTATGAACCAACATTCCTTCCGGAGCCTTGAGGTAGATGGTGGTCCACTCATCTGGATCCAGGGTCGCGATCAGATTTCCCTCGTAGAATAGATCCCAGTATATCTTGGGGCGCGGGACCTGACGTCGCTGATTCCAGTAAGCGCGTTTGGCGCCGTAGCAGTCGCTTCCCTCGAAATGGTAAGTGGTCTCTGCAACGTGCTGTCCATGCTGCCCGCTGTGTTCTCGAGATACGTATTCATCAGCGCGCAAGATCGGCGCGATAAGAGTCAATGCGATTAGGGAGCTTAGGGTCCGCATGGCGAAACCTTAGCAGTAAGGCGCTGCGCTCTTGTAATTTAGAGGTAAAAGAGCCGTCAGAGAGATCTTGTAAGAACACATGGCCTCAAGGCTCATCGTGCTCGTCGTAAGCGAGAGCTTGGCCGAGCGCGGCCCCAGTGGAGGGCTTGGGCTCCTGCCGGCGCTTGGCGTCCTCAATTCTGGAGACAATGAACCAGGAAAGAATCATCATGGCCGTCATGCCAATGCCCAGGATGGTCAGGAAAGCACGGCCGTCGGGGAGGAATCCCAAGCCGCCATCAAACATGGTGGGGATGAAGTAATAAATCAGGGAAAGGATGCCGGCCACGGCAATGGTGACGAGGGCCTTCATGGTGGTGTCCCGGGCCCAGATCTGGATGGAGTCCCGGCCTCCCGAGTTTTCCCGGCGGTGGTGGCGCAGACGGATGAGGGCCTTCAGGATTGCGGTTTCCGCCAGAGAAACCATGGAGGCGGCGATGAGGGTGCCGGGAATGATCCCGGTGCCGAGTGGCAGCAGCATTCCCTGGATCAGTCCGGTCGGGCAGGCGATCAGATAGGCCGGGGGGCCAAAGACATGGAGCAGGGTGCTGGGCTCGGCAAAGTGGAAGGAATACACATAGAAAATGGCGAGGGTCCAGGCGGAGACGTTGAGAAACAGAATCTTGAGGAAGGTGATGAACGCTTTGCGATAGAACATTGGAGCTTGCTGTTGCGGGGTGCTGCCTTTTGGTGGATGGGGTGGTTTGAGGCGGCTTTTTGGGGCTTTGCAACGGCTTTCGCTTGGGTCTTTTTGTCGCGTCCGGGCTGCGGCGCAACGCGGCTACTGATAGGGACCCATTCATTGAGGGTCAAGGAGCTCTCCCTCCAGGCCCTGCTATCAGGAGAGTCACAGCGAAAGCCCCGGTTTTTTTGTGCATCCCATCGGGTGTGTTTGGAAATCCGGCTCTGGGGCTGCCGTGACCCACCACCCTCCCTGGTTGCCGTGACCCACCACCCTCCTTGGCTGCAGTGACCCACCACCCTCCCTGGCTGCAGTGACCCACCACCCTCCCAATCGCGGGTGCGGGAGCCTTTGTTCTCGTGTCTCACCGGGTCATCCGCTAATAGCCTGGCCTACTTTCCCATCCAAGTGTTGCTGCCATGTTTGCGAATTTCCCCTGCTTCAAGCGTCTTGCGCTTCTGGTCACCCTTTCCACCCTGCTGCCACTCACGGCAGGTTCCCGGCTTCTGGCCGAAGGGGTTTCACGCAAGGCGCCGGAGGAATACGGCAAGTTCATCAAGCCGCTGCTGACGCCCATCGAGGAGGTGAAGTCTTGGGAAAACGCATTTGCCGAGCAAGACGAGCCGGGCGTGGTCCTGCTCAGCGAGATCGTGACCAGGGCCAGGGAGGACGGAAGCTACCTGCGCGCCATCCGCTACATCTACCGGCCCCAGTCCCAGCGCGGGGTGGACCAGGTGGCCACCGACCGCTTCGGCTATTCCTCCAGACTGGAGCGGCTCCATCTGGCCGAGGCCAGGACGATTCTGCCGGACGGCGAAATCAAGGAACTGGGACCCAACGCCGCCTTCATCCAGAAGGGGCGCCGCCAGACCGCAAACATGTATGACGATGCCCAGGACCTGGTGGTCGTGTTTCCCGATGTGAAGGTGGGAGTCCTCTGCGAGGTCATTGTGGTGGTCGAGCGCTTCCAGCCTTCGGTTGCCGATGGCTACAGCCAGTTTTGCGGATGGGGCTCGGGCTGGCCCATCCTCAGAAAGCGCATGGTGGTGGATTTGCCGGAGGCCTGGGAGAAGCGCATCCAGTTCAAGTCCATCGGCCCGAGGGTGGAGCCGCGCCAACTCGAATCCGCCGATGACCGTCGGATCCACGAGTGGGTCAAAGGCAACATCGATGAAGACCACTACGAGCCGGCCAAGGCGCCGGTTGCCCAGGTCGGGCCGGTCAGTTGGCTAACGACCTTCCAAGACTGGAACGGGGTTGCGGCCTGGTATCAGAAGCTGCTGGACGACCGCAGCGAACTGGGGGCGGAGCTCGAGGCGCTCGTCGACGAATGGACCCGGGGAGTCGAGGCCCCGAACCAAATCATCGAAATCCTCCACGACAAGGTTGCCAATGACGTCCGCTACGAAGGGCTGGAATTCGGGATGTCCGGACTGCAGCCCTATGCCTGCGCAACCGTCTGGGACAACCAGTATGGGGACTGCAAGGACAAGTCCAATCTGCTGGTCGCCATGCTGCGCCACAAGGGCGTCGAGGCCCACCTCGTGCTGGTGAACACGGAACATGCAGGACTCGTGGACCAGCGGATTCCGGATTTTCGCCATTTCGATCATGCCATTGCCGCGGTCCGGGTCGGCGCTGCAGACGGAGAGAGGCAGTGGTTGTTCTGCGATCCAACCATCAAGTACGGCTCGCCCGGCATGCTGGCACCGAGTTCCGCTGGGAGGAAGGTCCTGGCAATCGATGATGGAAAAGCGCTGTGGCTCGAAACCCCGGACACCGATGCTGGTAGCCGCCACTACGACATCCAGCTCAAGATGGCCGAGGATGGCAGGATGACGGGCTGGATCGAGGTCCGGGCCAAGGGCCTGTATGCCATCCACGATATCAGCAGCTACCACGGCCTGGATCGGCAGAGCGCCCGCTACCGGCTGCAGGACGAGATCGAATCCTTCATGGCGGGGACGAATGTCGTGGACTTCGTGCTCCCGGAAAAGGAGTTGGTGGAGGGCGGATCCAGCTACAAGATCTTCATTACTACCTCTCCCCGCCAACCCGACGAGAAGGGCCGTCTCAGCCTGGCGTTTCCAGCACCCGAGGGCTTGTTCTACGACTATGGAGAAGGCGAAGGCCGCCAGACCCCCTATTTCCAGTGGCGGGACAAGGTGAGCCTGAACGCTCGGGTGGAGTTGCCGACCGGTTGGCAGCCGGAGGCATTGCCGTCCCCGATCCAAGTGGGTGGGGATGCCTACAGGACGGAAGCCTCATGGAGCGTGGATCAGGGCCACTGCCGGGCAAATCTGGTGGCCGTTTGCCTGCAGTCCGTCATCCCTGCGGATGATGTCGCCCTGTATGCGCAGGCCAACCGCGCACTCTTCACCTGGCTCGAGGCACCTTTGCTCATCCAGCGTGGTGACAAGGTGGTCAAGATGGCAAAACGCGATGAGGTCGAGTTGCCACTGATGCCGACCGGAGAAGGGCAGCTCAACTTGGTCGATGAACTGTATCCGGTGATGCACGATGCGTCCAAGCGGCGGGCTGCGCTCGAAAAGGTCATCCAGTATTTCCCCAACGATGCGGCGACGGTCTTTGATGCCAAGGTGCGGATCGGCATCATCTTCTACGACACGGAGAAGTGGCAGGAGGCGGACCGCTATTTCAGCCATCTGCTTTCGCAGGGTCTGGAGGCCCTGCCGCCCGAAAACGTGGCCTGGGCTCGCTACATGCACGCGCTGTGCATTCACGAGGCCGATCAGGCCGATCGCGCCATCGGCATCATGCGCGAACTGGCGAAACAGGAGGGGCTCAGCCAATACCGCCGCGGATGGGCGGCCTTCATGGCGGCCCTGTGGTTGGGCGAGGACGAGAATGCCGATGGCGGGGAAGTGGAGGCGCTCCTCTGGCAATCCCTTGCGGGGGATGTGGAAATGAAGGGGCCGGCCCTTGCCGCGCTGATCGGACGGCTGGTTGAGCGGGAAGCGGGCGATGCCCTGGTCGAGCTGCTGTCGCGACCTGAGTCCACCGAAGGGCTGGAGGAAGGCGGCCTGCCGCTGCTGGTGGCTGCAGTAGCCGATTGGAAGGAGAAGCAGATCCGCTTCTATCACCAGCAATTGCAAGTGGTATCCGCCTCGAGTGAGGTGGACCCGGCCCTTGCCGGGGTAATGGAGAAGGCCGCGCAGGAAATCGAAGTGCAACTCGGCCAGCGCCAACAATATGCCGCGGCCCGTGCGCGGATGGTGGAGGTCTTTGAGGAATTTTCAGCCGGTTATCTGGACGGGGACCGCAAGGAGGTGCAGGCCGACGAACTCATCCAGAAGCTGGATGAGGTGGCGGGTGGAGCCCATGCCGAGTGGTTGAAATTGGCGGCGACCTATTTCCGCGACCTGGAGACACTGGATCGATTCGGCAGGATTTGCTGGCTGACCCTGGACCATGCACGTCTGTTGCACGGACGCAATGCGCAGGATGAAGAGGGCCTGGAATTCGTCCAGGCACTTGCAGATGCCTGCCTCCTGCTTCCCAAGGGCGATGAGCATCATTGGGAAGCGCGGTTTGTCGAAGCGCGCTTTCACGAGGAGTTCGAGGAGTGGAAGAAGGCCCAGCTCATCTACCAGGCGATGATCGAGGACGGGCAATTCCATCCGGATTACGACCAAGCTGCCTGGCATCGTCTGGGCAAGGTGCTCGAATTGCAGGGAGAGATCGAGGAGGCGGTGAAATGCTACCGCCACTTTGCGCATGAACGGAAGTCCTACGCGGCGGTCGTGGAGAGCCTATTGCGTGCCGGACTGCTCAACGCCAGCCTCGGCAAGAGGGAGGAGGCACTGGATACCTGGAAGCTGCTGGCAGATGTGCCAGCCGGCACCTACGAGGATTCCGCCATGTCCAATGAGATCGCGGAGGCCGTGATCCTGGCCGAGCAGCGGGATCAGACCCTCGAGCAGTGGCGCCGTACCGAGACCTGGTGGAATGAACATTTTCTCGGGCTGATGAGCACCTTGGGCGCCGAAGATGCCCGCGGTGTGCGGATCTTCCTGCCCGATTGCGCGCAAGAACTGGATGCCCGCTGCACCTTGGCGACCCGGGACAAGGACTTCGCTCCCATAGCCGGCGACCTGCATTCCGTGGCGATGTCGGCAAGATGGCTTCCCTCGCAGGCTTTCGCGCTCTGGCAGGTCATGGACTACTACGTCGAGCCCATGCGGCCGGCATCGAGCCCAGACAACCTTCGCGTGTTGATGGAGCTCACGGCTGCCATTCGCGTGGGATCGGACTCAAGCGTGGGGTTCGCCAAGCGCATGCACCTCTATGGTTCCACGAGCCTCGGGGACCATGACCGGGCCTTCTCGGTGGTCGATGACCTGCTCGAGGACTTTGCCGAGGGCAGCGAGGAGCATGTGGAGCGCAGCGTCTACCTGATCATGAGCGCCGCCCTGGCGGCTGAAGAGCGGATGAATCAGGCCCTGCAGTTGTCTGGCGAGCAATTGGAGCGGGGTCTGCACTACATCGCGCCAGCGGCCTGGGTTTCGGTTCACGCCGACTTGCTTATCAAGAACGGGCAGGTGGATGAGGCGGTGGCATTCCTGGAACAGAAGCTGGATGAACCCCTGCTGGCGAGAAGGGAGCAGGCGGAGCCGATCCGGGACAAGCTCAGGGCCTTGTCGGAATCCAATGCCCAGTCTCAGGCCCTGAAGGCGGCGGTCCAGCGCCTGCTGGCTGCACACAAGCCGAACTGGTATGATCACGTCGGCCCCATGGATCTGGATGATCCGAGAGTGGGGGATCCGGCCGCCATCGACGTCATGGATCTGGACCATCTGCATGAACTCGAAGTGCTTAAGCTGAGACTGCTTGTGGCCCAATCCGATGAGGTGCCGCTCGAGACCCGGCGCATGGCGCTGGGGGAGGCCGCCATGACCCTGGCCCTTGAGTGGAGGGAGACCTGGCAGGACGCCATCGATAGCCTGGAAATCGTGATCAACGACAAGGATCTGCCGGATCATTACCGCCGGATGGTGCTGTGGGAGACGGGCAGCGAGCTGATGGCTGCCGGACAGGTTGAGTTGCTGCAGCAGTTGCTAAGTCACCCGCTGATGAAACATCCGGATGCGGAGGTGCTCGCGGGACTTGGCGAGGATTTCCTGGCGGTGGCCATGGCACATGCCGGCGATCACGATGCCCTGCGCGAGGCGGCAAGGAAAGTGGTTGGTAGGGAATTGGGCGTGGTCGATCTCTCCGTCATCCAGGTCTACCACGCGACCTTGCTTGCGATCGGTGACCTGGAGGCAGCCGCGCAACTGCGTCAGGCCATTAAGGATTGCCGGCTGAAGCCGGAGGTCGTCGGCAAGATCCGGGGGCTCAGGATGGGTCTGATCAAGGAGTTGCGGCAGATGGAGCCGGCAATGGAGCTGATTGCCGGGATCGAGAAACTGGCAGAGGCGCGCATCCACGAACAGGCAGCAAAGGCGCCTGAAGGGTGGTTCGAGCGGATCGATCTCACCAGCTTCGATGGCATGAACCGTGAGGACCGCAATGCCACCCTTGGCGCGATGGTCAAATCCGGGAAGCGCCACGACCGGAGCCTGGTGCTGCCCTATTTCAGGTATCTGTCCTTCTGGCTGGGGGATCCGGACTCATACGACCGGAAGGTGCTGATGAAAGCCGTGGACCTGGTCCACACCGGCGAGGATCTTCCTTTGCCTGCGCTGTGCATCGGCACCCTGCTCTTTGATGAAGCCGTGATCGAGGAGAGAAAGTGGGAGGATCTGGATCAATACTTCGAGGAGCACCGGGCTGCCGGAGCGCGCAGGGAAAAAGAGGCCGTCATCGGGATGTGGCAGGCGCTTCGCGAGTGGAAGCCCGGCATGCCGCTCGATTTCAAGAGCCTCAACAAGGCTTGTGAGGACACCGGTACCTTCGGTATCTACATGCGAAACGAGTTGCTCGCCTGTGCAATCATGAATGGCGACATCCAGGGGGTGCGCCTGTTGGTCGATGCCACCGACTTCGATGAGCTGGAACGCACGGACGGTACCCTGACCTACATGCAGGCCCTCGCCCTGTTGGAGCGTGAGGATGAACTGGCCCTGATGGTGGAGGATCTCGGCAAAACCCTCAACTCCCTGATGATGGACTCCTGGTGCTACGACCGGGAATCCGTTTTCGAGGTCTGGGTGCTGGCACTCCGCCATGGGTTGGGAGACCGGATTCCCGACCAATGGTGGAGGGACATGGTGGCCGATTGCGTGGAAGAGGACGATGCCATCGTGCTTCGTGCCGCCAGACACGGCCTCGAGGGGGACTGGGAAGCTGCACTCGAGGAACTGGGCAGGATGGAGGATCCGGCGGCCAGCATGGGTTTCTCCGAGTTGCTCACCGGAATGGCCCAGGCGAATCTGGGCTTGGCCGATGCCGCCCGAAAGACCTTGAAAGAGCTGGTGGACTCGCAAAGTACGATAATGAGTCACCGCTTCTGGGCCTCCAATGCCTTGAGTGATCTCTAGCCCGGAAATTTCATGAAACCTCGGTCTGCGGCTTGTTCTTCCCGATGTTGCCTGCGTTCTCCTTGAAAACGCAGTTGGACAGAGTGTCAACTCAGCCCTGACTGCGTTTTCAGCGTCGGCCTTGGCAACATCGAGAATTCCTGCGCCTCGCTCACGAGAATCATGAAATATCCGGGCTAGGGAAACGGTTCCTTGTGGGGCTCCGAACCGGATCCGCCCTTGCTCTTCGAGCCATGTCGGGCAGGCAGCACCTAGAAGCGTGACACGGACTCAGCAATTCTTCAGTTTTAGAGCGTGACCACACTAGCAATCGCCTCCCTCCAACAGACCGCGGATGAGAAACCCCTCGCGGCTGCCGTCATGGCCCAACTGCAGGCGAAGATTCCCAAGGTCACCAAGAACAACAAGCCCTACCTGGAGCTGGTCTTTGCGGACTCGACGGGCAATTTTCCGCTCAAGGTCTGGTCGGATTCGGCAGCCTATCAGGCCGTGGAATCGCTCGAGGAAGGGGTGGTGCTGCGCCTCGAAGGGCATTGGACGCAGAATCAGTACGGCCTGGACGCGCGGGATCTCGACATGACGCGTGCCGACGAAACGGCTTGTGAGGAATTCTTCGCGGGCGACCCGGAACTGCGCGAGAAACAGGACCGCGATTACGCGACCATCAAGCAGCTCTGCGGGACCATCGAGGATCCGCGTCTGCTCTCGCTCTGTGAGGCCTTCTTTGACCAATTCGGCGAACACTTCCGCCGCACCGCGGCCGCCAAGAAGAACCACCACGCCCGTCGCGGAGGCCTGGTCGAGCACGTCGCCCAGATGCTGCGCTCCGCCGATGCCCTCAGTGGCGTCTATCCCGAACTGAACCGCGACCTCATGCTGGCCGGGGTGCTTTTCCACGACGCGGGCAAGCTGTGGGAAAACAGCTACCCCAAGCAGGGCTTCGCCCAGAAGCTGAACGTGGTCGGCGAGATGATGGGCCACATCCCCATGGGCATCGAACTGGTCAACAAGCTGTGGCACGAGGTCAGCGAAGGGGAGGACGCCGAGGGCTGGGACGAACTCAAGCCCAAGTCCGACGAGGTGCGCCTGCATCTGCTGCACCTCATCGCCAGCCACCACGGCACCCACGAGTTCGGATCGCCAGTCCTGCCGCGCACTCCCGAAGCCTTTGCCTTGCACTTCATCGACAACCTCGATGCCAAGATGGAAATGGTGAAGGACGCCTACGTCCAGCAGCCGGAAGTTGCGCCCGGTATCTTCGATCGCATGTTCCCGCTGCCGGCCAATCTGGTGAAGCCGCTATCCAACTTCGTGGAGTAGGGCGCTTCACGCCGTCATGGGTCATTAGCCATGGATCATGAGGAAGCTACCGCCCATCAGAAGCTGGAAGAAACGGACCAAGGTTCTCTGTCTTGCCGGGATCTCCATCTTGTTGCTGGGATCCTATCCGTGCCTGGTGCTCGGTTATGTCTGGTTCAAGGTTGCTCAATCCGACCTGCCAGGTGGCCGTAATGGTCCGCTGGACGCCTATCGCCACACCCTAGCGAGTGCCGTGGTGGCCCACACCCTCAATGAGGATGTGGTGAAGTGGGTGACGGAAATCATGGAAGACGACCAGTTCCCAACCCAACGCATGGACATCCACAACAACCGCATCGGTGCGCAAATCGGTGCCAGGACGAAGCGCTTCCGCGATCTCGAGCCAGCCGTCGCCAAGAGTGTGGCGAATGGTCGGATCATGGCCAATGATCCCGAGCAAAGCACCTGGATGCCGGAGTTTATCTGGGGAGACTCGAGGATGTGGTGACTGTGGCGGGGGCCCATGACCGTCGCACGGCACACGCCGTAGTTGCTGGCAAAGCCAGCAAATGCAGCCTCGCCGCTCCTGCTTCGCAGGATTTCTTCCAACGGTCACAGGCCGCCGCTACCATTATTTCCCAATCACCTCATCCTCACACTCCAGATCCCCCACTGCGTATTGCATTCCGTTGAGGAGGAAGCCGAGTAGCTCGGGGCGCTCGAAGCTCTGTGCGTTGTGAGAGGGGGAGGAGAAGAAGACTCGCCCCTTCTTGTAGGGCTTGATCCAGGCGACGTAGCGGACCTGGTCGTGGAAGCCCTTCCTCTTGCCCGTCTTGATGCCCTCCCGCTCGAGCTCGAGCAGGGGCTTGAAGTTGAATTGGTCGTAGGCGCCAGCCAGGACGTAGGGCTCGTCGTGGTGGACGAAGGGCTTGCCGCCAAAGGGCTGGGTCACGGGGTGGTCGGGACAGCAAGGGATGAGGGTGACTTCCTGCTGGGGCGGGTGGTAGTCGAAGCTGCCGCCGGCGAGCGCACTGAATTCGTCGGATTGGGCAAAGTTGGCGATGGCGCCGTGCAGCAGGACCAGGCCCCCACCTTCGGCGACGTAGTCGACCAGACTGCGGTAGAGCTCCCTGGCAAGTTTCTCGCGCTCCTTTTCGGGCATCTCTGCGTATTTCTTGCCCTCCTTGCCAATGCGCTGGACCAGGACATCGTGGAAGAGGTCGCGCTTCTTGCCGGTGGGGCAGTTGTTGTTGAGCACCACGGCATCGAACTCCTTGAGGCGCTCGGGACGAAAGTCCTCGATGTCGGTGCTGGGCACGCAGGTGTAGGCGCCGCTCTGATTGCCGAGGATTTGGACCACCGCCTCGGTGTGCGGAATGCACCAGTGCTTGAAGCCGGTGGCCAGTGAGAAGACCAGCACCTTGCGCGGTTTGGCCGGCTTGGCCTGGGCCTTGGTCGGGGCGAGGGCCGCGACCTTTTCCTTCCAGGCCTCGTCCAGTTCGAAGGCCGGAAGCTTTTGAGCATGAAGGCTGCCGGCCAGCAGGACTGGCAGAGCAAGGGCGGGGAGGCGGCGCGGCTTAGAGGGCATAGGGTTCGCGCATGGAGACTTGAATCAGGGCATTGGCTTCGTCGTCATCAACGACGATTTCCTTCACGGGATCCCAGTTGAGCTTGCGCCCTCCCAGCTTCATCGAAACGTGATGGAGCACACAGACCGTGTTGGAGCGATGGCCGACTTCGACCGGGCAGACCGGGTCGCTGCCTTCGCGGGCCGAGCGCAGGAAGTCGCCCATGTGATTCTGGCTGGTGTAGAGCTGGACCTCGTCCTCGCCGGGCTGGCGGCGCAGCAGTGTCTTGTCGCTGCACTCCATCTTGCCGCGCGAACAGTAGGCCCAACCGTCCTCGGTGATGAATTTCACCCCGGCCTTGCCGTTGCGCGAGCTCATCTCCACTCCATTGGCGTAGCGGGCATCGCCCTCGTAGCCGACGTGGACATTGAAGAGGCCGCGATCGGGAAACTCGCCCTCGGCCTGGATCTCGACCGGACCACTGTCGGTGTCGGTGCCATTGGCCCATTGCGCGATGTCGTACATGTGCGAACCCCAGCCGGTGATCATGCCGAGGCAGAAGCGCTCGACCTGCAGCCAGCCGGGGCGGTCATAGCCCTCTTGCGGGTGCACGCGCTCCTCGATGTAGGGCATCTCAGGACAGGGGCCGAGCCACATGTCGTAGTTGAGATTGGCGGGCGGCTTCGAGGGTTCGCCATGGGCTTCGCCACGGTCGGTGGGCACTTGGACCTCAATCTTGGTGAGCTTGCCCAGCCAGTTGTTGCGGATGATGGTGCAGACTTGTCGGAAGCGGATGTCCGAGCGCTGCTGGGAACCGACCTGCAGCACGACCCCGTTCTTGCGCACGGCCTTGACCAGGGCCTGGCCCTCGGGAATTGAATAGGTCAGTGGCTTCTGGATGTACATGTGCTTGCCTGCCTCGGCACCGGCGATGCCGATCAGGGCGTGCCAGTTTTCCGGGGTCGAACAGATGAAGCCATCGATGTCCTTGCGCTGCAGGAGCTCGCGGTAGTCGGTGCAGGTCTTGATCTCGACCTTGGACTCGCCCTTGTCCTGGTAGAAGTGCTTGGCCTTTACGGCGCCCGCGGTCGCGCGATCGGCGTCGACGTCACAGCAGGCAATGATGCGCGCGTTGAGGTCCTCCTTCATGCCGAGGTTCATCGCATTCTGCATGTCCCCCAGTCCCATGCGTCCGCAGCCGATCTGAGCGAGTTGTAGGGTGCCGTTCTTCTTCGTCTGGGACCAGGATCGCGAAGGCAGGACAGCAAGCCACGCGCCAATCGCGAGGGACGAGTTGAGAAAGGATCGACGTTTCATCTTTTTTGTCAGCGGGTTGAATGGATGGGACGCGCAGTGGTCGAGGGTCAAAGTTTGCCGCTGCGCGGCAGTCGAAGGTCAAAGGTCTGAAAGTCGATTCACAATCGCTGGTGCGATTTGATTTGGACCGCTGAAGGCGGCTGACTGGGACTCTCGATATTGGACCTTGGACCCTCGGCCACAGGCCGATCAGCCGCGAATCTCCTTGAGATACTTCACGCTGCGCTCGGCCTGCTCGAGGGTTTCGCATTCCACACTGAATACGATGTCCTGGGGCAAATCCCTACAGATTTCAAAAATCGCCGGATAGTCCACCACACCATCACCGCAGGCGCAGCCCACGGCGGTGCCCATGACCTTGCCGCGCTCGGCATCGGACTGCTCGATGGAGATGTCCTTGGCGTGGACGTGGATGACGCGGTCCTTCACACGGTCGAACCATTCCACCGCATCGTGGCCACCGAGGTGGGCGTTGCCGGTGTCGTAGTTGGCACCGAGGTTGGGGGAGTCGACCAGGTTGAGGCACTTGTCGTACATGTCCGGGTCGAGCGAGTAGGTCTGGTGCATCTCGAAGCCGATCTTGATGCCGCGGCGCTCGCAGACCTTGAGGGCCTCGGTCAGCGAATACTTGATCAGCACGAAGTCCTCTTCGGCGGTGGTCCAAGGCTGCTTGTGGCCCTCGTGGGTGTTGATGATGGGGGCTCCTGCCTCTTTGGCGAAACGGGCCGCCTGCTTGAGGTATTCGACGGCGATCTCGGGCTTGGAGGCCTGACTGTGCGAGGAGAAGGCGGAGAGCTTGAGGCCGTGCTTTTCGACGCAGTCCTTGATGCGGAAGGGGTCGTCGAGCATGGACACGCTGTGGAAGTAGCGCGCTTCACTCAGCAGTTCGCGGCCCCAGTGGACCATCGGCTCGATGTATTCGTAGCCGAGGTCGGCGGCGAATTCCACGCCCCATTCGAAGTTCTTGTGCGAGGTGCGCACGGCTTCCAGATTCAGTCCGATTCCAATGTTTCCCATAAGTGTTGTATTGTTTGTTGGGAGGACCATGGCAGGGAAGGGGATTGACGACAACCTCACCATGTGCATAAAAATCTTCAATGCGTGCAATGGATCCACGAGGCCGAAAAAGGCCTGAAGTCCCCAATGTCGCTCTCTTTTTGCAGGGGGTGCGCCACTACGAGCGCGAGTTGCTGGGCGGGATTGCCGACTACGCCAAGCTGCACGGGCCCTGGCAATTCCAGCGCAATGTGTCCTATCTGGCCGACGAGCAACTCGATCCGCTCAAGTTGCTGGAGCGCTGGCAGCCCGATGCGCTCATCGTGCGCGAGAGCCGTCCGCGCCACTACGACAAGATCCTCCACACCGGCCGCCCCACCGTCTACAGCCCGACCACCGAATGCCGCGAGGGCGTGCCCAATATCGTGGTCAACGACCGTGAGGCCGGTCGCATGGCTGCGGATCATCTGCACGAAGCTGGTCTGCGCCATTTCGCATACTGCGGGGTGCGCTCCTTCTTCTGGTCGCGGCGTCGCGGCGAAGGCTATGGTGAGCAGGTCAGAGGACTCGGTCACGAGGTGCAGGTCTTCGACAGCGCGGAGGGCCGGGAATTCTTCGGCTGGGACTCGAGCCACGACCGGTTGGTGAGGTGGCTGCGCGGCCTGCCCAAGCCGGTGGGGCTGTTCTGCTGCACCGACGACTTCACCCTGCTGGTGCAGGAG
>JAWVYP010000017.1:0-19463 GCA_033722655.1 Akkermansiaceae bacterium
CCCGTCGAGGAGTGGAGCAAGGACGACAAACTCATCCACGAGAAGGAACTGCTCGGCTTCTACGTCACCGGCCACCCGCTCGACAAATACCGCGGGGTGATCGATTCCGACCGCTACAAGCGCTTCGCTCTGGTCGAGGATCTCGATACTTCCAACCCACGCCAACGCCACGCCTTCGCCGGCATGGTACGCGCCATCACTCCCCGCGTCACCAAGACCGGCAAACCCTTCGGCATCCTCGAACTCGAGGACTTCACCGGCAGCCACGAGATCATGCTCTGGGGCGAAACCTTCACTCCAGCCCGCGACAACGGCCTGCTGGAACCCGGCAAGATCATCAAACTCAAGTGCGCCGTCCAAGTCGACGAGCGCAACGGTGGCCGCCGCCTCACCGGCTACGAAGTTGGCGAGCTCAAGCCGCGCCGCGCCGCCAAGGGCAAAGGCCCGGTGGAGCTCGTCCTGTGGACCACCAAGCACAGCGAGTTCGACATGATGGATATCCAGATGATCCTCGGCAAGCACCCTGGTTAGACCCCGGTGCTGCTGCATTTCCACTTCAGTGCCGGCAAGCGCGTCACGGTCGAGGCCGCGGAGAAATTCAACATCCGGCGCTCTGCGGAATTGGAGAGTTCACTCGGACGCTGGATGGAGGAGTGAGGCGATGGCGCGATCCGCGACATCCAAAAACCCGACTGCGGGCGCGTGCTTGAGAGTCAAGCACATGTACTTGGTGTCTTCGGTATCGAAGCTGGCTGGGCGCGGCAGCCTCGTGGATTGGGCGTAGCAAATTTTGAGGATGTCACCATCCAACTCGTAGATGGCCTTCACCACATCACCGTTATCCATCGTCACATCCATGGCATTGGGCTTGGCGGCAGCGTCGGTTTCATAAGGCTGCAAGTTGTTTTCGTCACCGTTGAGTGAAATTTTGTCTCCCTTGACCAGCATCCACATGTTTTCGATCTTTTTTTCCGGAAGCTCGACGCCACCCATCTCCATGGCAACGACCTGCCAAAGTCCTTGGAGACCGGCGCCGGGTTCAAGCTTCTCGGCATCATCAGCTTTGGCTACAGGCAGCAACAAAGCAGTCAGGGCTGCAATGCAGAGAATCTTGGCAAATGTGAAACGTTTCATGACCGATGTGATCTATTCCAAGCCGGACCACCGACTCAAGGTTCGACCACTAGGAGCACTGATTCCATCAGAGTATCAGACGCACGGGGTCACTCGAGAAAGCCATCGTCAGCAAAGCGGCCAACTGCTCCCGCACACCCTTTTGCAGGATCTCGACTCTGACACCGCCCTCGGGCTCCGTCAGCTCAACCGCACTCGCGTTTTCACGAACACGCCTACCTTGCTTGAACCCAATTTCGTGAACTTTCGTGCCTTTCGTGGTTCATATCTCCGAATCCCTGTTTCATATTGGCCCCATGATCCGCCTGACTCTCTTTTCCCTGCTCCTGCTTGTCGGCCAACTCCACGCCGTCAACGTGCTCATTCTGGGCAGCTCCCAAGGCTTCGACAAACAGGAGTCGCCGCAAGGTCACGACACTCACCTCGATCTGGCCAAGCTCGCCAAGGCATTCGAGCGCGTGCTCAACCGGGGCAACTCGGGCGAGACCAAGGTCACCTTTCAGGACATTTACACCACCATCGACAATGTCCCCATGGGGCTAGGCTCCGCAGGCAAGGAAATTCCCACCACCTTCCATCGCCACAGCCTGGCCCAGTATGTGTTCTGGCCGGATGGCAAGGAGGCTCGTCTCGCCAGCCTGCAGAACAAGGGGGCGCAGAAGTGGGACTACATCTTCATCATCGGCGATCCCTACCTCATCAGCCAAATGCCCGGCATCTATGCGGAGGGCGTGCACCTGCTCATGGAGCAGATCAAGCAGGGTGAAGCCAAGGTCTGCCTGGTCACCCCCTGGCATTCCAATGACAAAATCAACAGCCGCATCAGCGAGGTGGTGCTGCGCGTGGCAAAGGGTCTGGACCTACCGGTCGCTCCCGCCGGTGAGGCTTGGACGGTGCGCAAGGACCGGCTGAAGGAGGACGAGGCCGAATATCTCGCCGCCGCCAGCATGGTCAGCGCGCTCAGCCAGGCGCCCGCCCGGGGCCAGAACATGGCCGAGGAAAACCTGGCCAAGCTCGCCCTCTCCGCCCTCGAGCACGTGGTGAAGAAGTCGGAGAATCTCTCCGAGATCGAAACTCCACCCAACCCCTACTACCCGGAGTTCCTCGACAAGCAGACCATCGTCTTCTGCCACTCGGGCAGCAGTTCGGAAAACGGCATCAAGGCCGCTCTGATCGACTGCATGAAGCGCTGCAACATCACGCCCAAGTTTGTCAAAGTGAACGCCGGCGGCGACATCGACTTCAACTACGGCCGCGCCAACAGCAACTTTGAACCCAACAAGCGCTACAAGGTCGAGCCCGACAAATACGACCGCGCCTACGGCTTTCCCATGCAAGAACAGAAGAAATTCGCCCCTGCCTCCATGCTTTACGGCATCGACAAGCGCTACTTCCATGGCACCAGCTACGACGACGGCACCGACTTGGGCATCGCCTACGACATGATCCGTCAGGGCGAAGTGGAAAAACACATCTATGCCGTGCCCATCCGCCTGCTACTGGCCAAACTGATGGCCGCCGATCCCACCATCGGCGCGCTGCGCGACAAATGGCACATGAGCCGCGAGCTCGACGCCGCCACCGGCAGCTACATGGTGACCATCCTCACCGGCAAGAACCCGGTCGGCGCCGAACCCGACGACAAGAGTAGCCAGGAATGGAAGCGCTGGCTGGGTCGCAAGATCGGCTACGAAACCGCCATGCGCATGGGCCGGCTGACCTACGAGCCCTGATGGGCAAGAGGAACCGGCTTCCGGGCGCCTTCTGCCTTGTCTCCGAGGCGGGCGAAGCGCCAGACTCTGCCACAAGATGAAACGCCTTCTCTGCTATCTGGCCATTGGCGCCACCCTCCTGTCGCTCTGTTCCTGTGCCACCATCGGCCGCAGCATGGGCCGGATGATGGGCCAACCCGTTCCGGTCTATCGCTGAGCAAGGCAGGCCCGGGCTTTGCCCGCCCCCCTACTCCTCGATCACCTCGGCCCGAGGGGGTTCACCCTCCGGAATCACGGTCCGGGCCCGCGGTGCCTCGGGGATCACGACTTCGGCGCGCGGCGCTTCATCGGGCAGCACCGGCTTGGCGCGACGTGGCTTGATGAGCACTGGTTTGGGCGGTGTGGCGGGTGCCTCGGTCTCGGCTTCAGGCTGAAGCACCGGCTCTTCGGCCGCCTGCTCACCGGGCGGCGTCTTGCGCATCTTGATTTCCACCCGGCGATTGGGGGCCTGGGCATCGGCGTCTCCCGTTTTGACAATCGGATCGCGCCGACCCATGCCGCGCGCAATGATGCGCTCGGGATCCATGCGCATCGATTCGACCAGATAGGTCTTCACCGCATCGGCGCGCTGCTGGGAAAGCTTGAGGTTGTAGGCATCGCTGCCGATGAGGTCGGTATGGCCGTCAATCCAGCAGTAGAGACCGGGATTGCGGTCCATCAGCAGGGCCAGCTTCATCAGGCCGAGCCGCGCACTCTCGCGCAGCTTGGCGCTGTTGAACTCGAAGAGCAGGTCGCTGGGCAAGCGGGTCTTCTTTGAAATCAGGGTGTTGGGCGCGAGCTTGAGCAGGTCCTCGAGGGAGGCGATGCCCTCTTCCTGGCCGTCTCCCTGCCCCGCTTTGAGAATTTCCTGGGCCACGCCGTCGCCATCCTCCACTCCCGGGGTCGCCCCGGAATTGATCACCACCTGGCCGATCTCCGCCGGCGGCAGGAGCTTGGTCTCGCTGCCGAGGTCCGGCATGGAAATGTCGATGTCGGCTCCGGCGGCGGGATCGATCTGCTCGATGGGCGCCTGGCCGCCGAGATCCGGCTCGCTCATTTTTAGGGCGAAGCTGGCCTGGTCGACCTCGGTGCTGATGTCGATCTCCTGGTTCTCGGGCAGGGCTTCGAGCATGTCGATTTCCTCGAGCAGGGTCGCGCTGTCCTCGGGAACGGGAACCACATCCTCGGGCTTCATCCGAGCGGGTTCGGGCATGGAGCGGACTTCCACCTGGCGGAAGTCGACCGGCGCAGTGTTGAGCTCCTTGGCCTGCTGGAAATTCCAGGCGATCTCCATGCGCTCCAGAGCAATGAAGATGGCCACGTGCAGGCCGATGGAAAGCACCAGGGCGAGGGCCGCCCACCACCCAAGATGCTCCGGGCCCGGCAGCTTGTTGCTGTCGTGCCCGCGGGCGTAGTTCCAGGAGTAGCCGTCGGCCATATCCCAAGTATACACCACAGCAGGCCAAATTTTACCGCTGAATTCGTAAATTCTTGAATTGCGGGCATTTCCAAGGCATTCAGGCCCTGACCTAACAGTTTTGCAGGCTCATGGATGCCTCCAATCATGAGAAAAATCACTGCAAGACATTCCCCGCCACAGCTGGCACTGCAGCTGCTCAGCTCGAATTTGAAGCAAACCTCACTCACCGAGACTCAACATCCCACCACCCACCGAGACTCAACATCCCACCACCCACCGAGACTCAACATCCCACCACCCACCGAGACTCAACATCCCACCACCCACCCATATGCCCGCCAAGAAATCCACCAAGAAAGCCGTCAAGAAGGCTGCGAAGAAATCCGTGAAAAAGACCGCCAGAAAGGTTGCCAAGAAGGCAGCCCAAACAGCGGCCAAGAAGACCACCAAGAAAACCACGAAAAAGAAGGCCGCCAAGAAAACGGTGTCCTTCGAGCAAATCGCCGCCGAGGCCTACTGCATCTATCGTGACCGCGTCGCCAAGGGCCTACCCGGCGACCCCGACAGCGACTGGATTGCGGCGGAGAAGAAGCTGAAGGCTTGATCAACTCCAGGTCGGGACCTTTCTCCTAGGTACCAAGTCTGTACACGGAGAGCCATCCCTACCTCAGCTGTCGCCTCAACAGCACCTCCCGCAGATCCTCGAGAATCAGATAGATACTCGGCACCAGGATCAGGGTGATCGCCGTCGCGAACAGGATGCCGAAGCCGAGCGAGACGGCCATCGGGATCAGGAAGCGCGCCTGCATGTCGGTCTCCAGCAGCATCGGCATCAGGCCGACGAAGGTCGTCAATGAGGTCAGGATGATCGCCCGGAAGCGGCGACCACCGGCAATGACCGCCGCCTCGCGGATGCTGCGACCCTCGCGGTGACGGTTGACGAAGTCGACCAGCACCAGCGAGTCGTTGACCACCACCCCGGCGAGTGCGACGAAGCCGCACATCGACATGATGGAAAGGTGCATGCCAAAGACGATGTGGCCGAAGATGGCGCCAATGATCCCGAAGGGAATCACCGACATGATGATCAGCGGCTGCCAGTAGGAGCGCAGCGGAATGGCAATCAGCACATACATCACCACCAGCGCACCGAGGAAACCGACGCCGATTTCTCGCACGCTGTCGGCCTGGTCCTTTTGCTCACCCTCAAACGCATAACTCACACCCGGGAATTTGGAGCCAAGTTGCGAAAGCGTGTTCTCCTCAAGCGAGGCCACCACATCGGTGCCGTTGGTCTCGCCGACTGTATCCGCGGTAATCTGAATCGAACGACGCCGATCGATACGATTGATCACCGAGGGCCCACGGCCGAATTCGTAGTTCACCACCTGACGCAGGGGTAGCGCTTCACCTCTGGGGGTGCGGATCTTCATTTCCTCGAGCGAATTGAGCGTGCGTCGATCCGGCTTGGGGAAACGCACCATGACTTTCACTTCGTCGCGACCCCGCTGCAGACGTTGCGCTTCATCACCGTAAAAGGCCGCTCGCACCTGCATGGCCACATCCTGCAAACGCAGGCCCGCCGCACGCCCGGCTGGAGTCAACTCGAGCAGGCGCAGTTCATCTTTGCCTTTCTTGTCCGAATCCGAAATTTCGACCACGCCCTCATATTCCGCGAGGGCCTGCTTGACCCACTCCGTCGCCTCCCGAACCCGTTGCAGGTCTTGGCCACTCAGATTCAAATCGATGGCATTGCCCCCTCCCGCCGTCTCGGTGGTCACTGCCAAAGAAGTCAGCCCGGGCACGTTGCCCATCTCCATGCGCCAGCGATCAATGAAGGCCTCGGAGCCAGTCTCGCGTTGGCCCGACGGAATCAGCTCAATGGTCAGCTCACCCACGTGGGTTGCCCGCGGCGGACCGTCGGGCGCCAGACTGGTGATAAACGGCTGGCTACCGGCACTCGCCAGATAATGGCGCAGGATGGGTTTGCCTTCGATCTTCTCGAAATGCTTGGCCGCCGCCACCGCGGCTTCCTCAATCTGGCTGACTGCGCGCTGCGTGTCCTCAAAGGGCACGCCCATGCTGAGCTCAAATTTGGCCGTGACCACGTCCCCCTCCACATCGGGGAAGAACTTGAAGGGCATGCGTCCACCAGCGACATAAGCGATGGTCAGAATCAGCACCGCAATGAAGCCGGCCGTGGTGACGTAGCGCCAGCGCAACAGGTGATCGAGCTTGGGCTTGTAGACATGCTGCACGAAGTTCTCCAAGGCGTCCGCCACGCGGCGTTGCATGCGAAAGATGGGATTCTTCGGCTTTTGCTCGCGATGAGGTGCCAACAGGGCCATGTGAGCCGGCAGCACGAACTTCGATTGCAGCAGGGAAAAGGCGAGGGTCGGGATCACCACCAACGGAATGCTGGGCCAGATCTTGCCGCTCACCCCGCTCAGGCCCAGCATGGGCGTGAAGGCGACCATGGTCGTCAGCACCCCGAAGACCACCACCGTGCCGACCTCATGCGTGCCTCTCCAACTGGCTTCGCGCGGATGCTCGCCGAGCTGGATGCGCGAATAGACGTTTTCGCCGGTAATGATGGCGTCATCAACCACGATGCCGAGCACCAGAATGAAGGAGAACAGCGAAACCATGTTCACCGAAATGCCGAGCATGGGCATCAGCCACAGGCCACCGGCGAAGGAAACCGGAATGCCCAGCGCCACCAACAGCGCCAGGGAAGGCCGCAGGAAGAGGGCGAGCACGCCCAGCACCAGGATCAGACCGAAGGTCGCATTCTTGATCAGCAGACTGAGGCGGCCTTTGAGGTATTCGCTCTGGTCGTTCCAGATCGCCAGCTCCACCCCCTCCGGCAGTCGCTTGCTGGCCTTGGCGATGTAGTCGTCGATCAGTTTGACCAGGCGCAGGGTGTCTTCCTCGCCAACGCGGAAAACGTTCACCAAGACCGCGCGCTTGCCGTCGAAGCGGGTCATCAGGTCGACGTCCTCGAAGCCATCGGTGACCTCGGCCACATCCTCGAGTCGCACATCCGAGCCATCCGGCAGGGTTGCCACACGGATGGTGCGGAATTCCTCCGCGGTGAAGCGCTTGCCCAGTGCGCGCAGGATGATCTCACCACCGGAGGTGCGGATGGAGCCACCCGGCAAATCCACCGAACTGCGGCGCACCGCCTCGGCCACCTCGGCGTGGCTCAGGCCGAGCTCACGCAAGCGCGTTTCGGACACCTCGATGGAAAGCTCGTAGTCACGCGTGCCCGAGATCGAGACCTGCGAAATCTTGGCCGGCCCAGCGAAGAGATTGCCGAAGAATTCCCCCAGCCCGTCCGGCTTGGGCGCCTGGTAGGTCTGCAGGTCATCGCGGATCTGCTCGGCGAGGCGGTTGAGCGTCATCTCGTCGACGTCCTCATTGGCGGTGATCGCGATCTTGAGCACCGGACTCTTGACCACCACCTCCTCGATCACCGGTTTCTCGGCTTCGAGCGGAAAGTTGTCGATGGCATCGACCCGGCTCTTCACATTATCGAGCAAATCGCCGACGTCGTAACCGGTCTCAGCCTCGATGGTCACCGTGCCGATGTTCTGGGCGGCGGTGGAGCGGATCTTCTTGATGCCGGTGAGATCGGCCACCGCCTCTTCCACTGGCACGTTGACCCCGCGCTCGGCCTCCACCGGGGTCGCGTTGGGATAGGGAATGGTCACCCGCACCGCATCGATGGCCAGTTCGGGGAAGATCTCCTTGCGCATCTGGAACCACGACGAAAAGCCAGCCAGCAGGATGGCCAGCATCAGGAAATTGCCAGCCACGTGGTTGCGGCTGAACCATTTGACGGCAGTCTTCATTCTTCCGGCGTGTCCTCCATGGCTTCCACCTTCATGCCGGGCATGGGCGTGGCGAGACGGGTCAGCATCAGCCGGTCGCCTTCCTCAAATGCCTCTCCGCGCACCACCACCTCATCCTCACTGCTGCGCAGGATGGTGATCTCGCAGCGCGCGAGTTTGCCATCGCGCTCGACCCAGACCTCCTTGCCGCTGCGCACCGCAGAGCGCGGCAGCTCCACCACATCCTCGAGCACTTTTCCCGGCACCTCGGCCTCGACGAAGAGGCCCACCGGCGGCAGCTCACCGGCGGCATTGCGCTTCACCCGGGCCATGCCGTAGGCGGAAAGCGTGCTGCGTTGCACCTCGCCGTCGAGCCGATCGAGGACTGCGGGCCAGCTTTTCTCCTCGCCGCCGACGGTGGCGGTGAGGGTCAGTTCCACCGCCTCGCCATCCTTGAGAAAGCCGTAGTCGAGAAGGGTGAAGGGCAGGCGCACCTCGAGCTCCTCGGTGGAATACAGTTCGGCCACCGGCGTGCCCGGCGCCAGCACCGCGCCGACCTCGGCGGCCACCCTCCGCACCCGGGCATCGAAGGGCGCGTGGATGGAAGTGCGTTCGACATCCTTCTGAGCCCGCTGCAATTCCTCGCGCGCCGATTCGAGACGTTTTCTGGCCGCCTCCAACTGGGGCTTGCGTAGCGCGAGATCACTGGGCTCACCGCGCCCGAGCTTTTCCCAATCGATGGCCGCCTGTTTGGCCATGGCCTGCTCCTGTTGCAGGGCCACTTTCGCCTCGGCCACCGCTGTTGCCGCGCGGGCTGCGGCCGCCTTGTAGTCGGTGGCATCCAGTTCGAGCAGGACCTGTCCCTGGCTCACTGCAGCGCCCGCCACCAGATCGGTGGACTTGCTCTCCACCCGCCCGCCCACTTCGGCAGCCAGCTGCACCTCATGCAGGCTGCGCACCGCTCCCTGGGTCTCGATAAGCACCTGGTGACTTCCCCGCTCGATGGGCTGCACCCGTACCGAGGTCACCAGCTCAGCCTCTTGCTTCTTCTTGGGATCCTCCTTGGTGAGCACGAGCACGATGGCCAGCACACTCGCCACGGCCAGAATGACCAGCGCCAGCACGAAGGACTTCACGGCGTGGATGGCCATGATGCGCTGCTCTTCCTGCTTGCTGTCGTCGGCTTTGGGCTCGGTGGCTTCTTCGTCTTTCATGCTTCAAAGTTTGTAGTCGCCGCCAAGGGCGAGATGCAGATTCACGCGATTGTCGAGTCGCAGGCGTCGGAGAGTGAGGGCCTGGCTGTCGAGTTCGATGCGGCGGCTGGTCGCCTGCAAAAGGGTCAACACATCCGTGGTGCCATTGGCAAATTCCGAGCGAGCGGACTCTTCGGCATCCCGAGCCAACTCGGCAGCACTCGCAAGTGCTGCAGCTCGCGTCGCCAGAAAACCTTCCGCTGCCAGCGCAATTTCCACCTCACTGAATCCCTGCAGCACGACCTGCTGCAAGTTGGCAAGGGCTTCGCGCTCTTCGGCCGAGCGTGCCTCCAAATTGCTCTTGAGCTGCCCGCCCTGCAGGATGGGCTGCGCCAGTTGGCCACCAATGGACCAGACGCCAAACTCGCTGTTGGAGATGTCACCGAGCTGCTCGGAACTGCGGCCCCCACTGCCCGTCAGGCTGAAGCTCGGGAAGAAGGCGAGGAAGGCTTGCTTGCGACGGCTGCCGGCTGCCGCGAGTTGACGCTCCGCGGCCAGAATATCGGGACGGCGCAACAACAATTCCGAAGGCAGACCGGCGGGTGGCATCTTGCGGACGTCGGGCAGATCTGAGGCTCCGGTGAGTTTGGCGTCGGGATAGCGACCCAGCAGCACTTCCAACTGACGCAGCGCCTGATCGCGCTCGGCGCGCCGACCCGCCAAAGCCGCTCGTGCCGTTTCGACGTCGGTCTGGGCCAGGCGAACTTGCGAAGCTGTCGCCTGCACGCCCCCCACCGCATTTTCAAATCGACCCTGAATGGAGTACGCCGTGTCCATGCGCGACTTGAGCGCTTGGGTGGCCAGCTCCACTTGGCCATTGAGCTCGGCGATCAGCAACCAGGAGCGCACCACTTGCGCCGCCAGTGAGGCACGGGCCGCGCGATACTGCTGACCCTGCGATTCGAGATCGGCCAAGGCCGCGCGTTGGCCGACACGGATGCGCCCCCACAAATCCAGCTCCCAGGAAAGCGAGAGTTGGGCGCCGTAGCTGTTGTTGATGCTGCTGGAGACTCCACCTCCACCGAAGGGAAAGCCGATGAAGTTGCGTTTGTCGCGCGAGCCACTCAGGGCGGCATTGATCTGGGGACGCGCCTCAGCTCCAGCCGCCTTGGCCAGGGAACTCGCACGTTCCACCCGGGCGGCGGCAGCCTGCAGATCGCGATTGGATTCGTAGGCCTCTTTGACCAGGCGCTTGAGGTCACCGCCACCGAAGCGATCCACCCATTGATCATCGATGCCTTGTTTGGCCTCAGGCGTCGCCGACCAGCGCCCCGGGGCAGCGCCCGCCTCGTCCATGCGGCTGCCCGGTGACAAAACGGCACAACTCGAGCAGAGCAGAGCCAGTGGCGGGATCAAATAGACTTTCAAGACGACCTCCCGGGGTGATGGGCTTGGGGACCCTTTTAAACTAGAGGGGTGAACGGCCATCGCAAGTGGCAATTGGATATGCTGTCGACCACCGTCCGAGCATCGTTCCGACGGTCATAGACCGCCGCTACAGGGCCGCTCTCACGTTGACAAGTGCGAACACAACCGCACACTGCCCGCCGTGAGTGCAACCCCTTCCCTCGGTATTGGCCTTGCCGGTTTCGGCACGGTGGGCTCCGGCGTGTGGAACACGCTGCAGCGCAATGGTGAACTGATCACCAGTCGCACCGGTGGCACCACCAAGCTCGAGGTCACCCGCATTCTGGTGCGCGACCCCGCCAAGGCCCGCAACACCATCGGGGAGGCTCCCACCGAACTTTTCACCACCGACTGGAAGCAACTGGTTGATGACGACAAGGTGCAGATCGTGGTCGAGTTGATCGGCGGCACCGATGCCGCTTTTGACATCGTCGCCGCCGCCTTGAAGGCAGGAAAGCCGGTCGTTACGGGCAACAAGGCCCTGCTCGCCGAGCGCGGCACCGAACTCTTCGCGCTCTCGCGCGAACACCAGACCCCGATCTTTTTCGAGGCCGCGGTCGCCGGCGGCATTCCCATCATCAAGGCCCTGCAGGACTCACTCATCGGCAACCAGATCCTCTCCTTCACCGGCATCATCAACGGCACCTCCAACTACATCCTCGGCCGCATGACCGACGCCGGTCTGGCTTACGAAGAGGTTCTCAAGGAAGCTCAGGACCTCGGCTATGCCGAAGCGGATCCCGCACTCGACGTCAACGGCTGGGACGCCGCCCACAAGGCACTGCTACTCGCCACCATGGCCTACGGCTTTCCCATCAATCCCGACTCCATTCACGTCTCCGGCATCGAGCAGGTACGCCCCACCGACATCCAGTTCGCCAAGAAGCTCGGCTACAGCATCAAACTGCTTTCAGTGATCCGGCAGCACGAGGACGGCTCCATCGAACTGCGCACCCAACCCTCCTTCATCGCCCAGAGCCACATCCTGGCCTCGGTCCACGGAGTCTTCAACGCCATCGCCGTGCATGGTGATGCATCCGGCGAATCGCTCTTCTACGGTCGAGGTGCCGGCCAGGACCCCACCGCCTCCTCAGTGGTCGGCGATCTGGTCGAGGCCGCCCGCGCCATTCACGACGGCAACCACCGCGGCTTCCTTCCCTATCGACAGGACGGGATGGTCAAACCCATCGGCGAAACCTCGACCTCCTACTACGTGCGCTTTGATGTCACCGACCGCCCCGGTGTCATCGCCGAGATCGCCAAGGTCATCGCCGATCACGGCATCGGCGTGTCCGGCACCCACTCCCCGGTCAACCCCGACAATCCCGACGCCGACTTCGTCGACATGGTCTTCCTGCTGCACACCTGCCCCTTCGGCAAGCTGCAGGCCGCACTCGCCGAGATCGAGAAGCTCGACTGCATCAACAGCGAGCCGGTGGTCTTCCGGATTGAGAACCTGGGATAAGGGCTGGATTTGGGCTGAGCATGAGATCAAGGCAACTCATCCGGAAATGCTACGGCCATCCGGCACTGGCGGGGCTCACACAGAATCAGAGGCAAGAGCTCTGGCACGCTTATCGCGCCAAACACCCAAACTACAAGTGGTCGACATCCTCCATGATCCAATGGCTCTTGTGGGCAGGTGCATGGTTTTTGATCGCCCACTGGATCAGCCTGTACTTTTCTCCGGAATTTGTCAGTCGTCCGGGTGCGCACGCCATTCTGACACTCGGCATTGGAGCTTTTGGCGGGGTCATTATCATCGGCAAATGGATGCTTCCCATCCGTTACCGCCATTTCCACGATTATCTGGACTGACACTCTGTCCAACTGTGTTTTTCAAGGAGAACGCAGGCAACATCGGGAAGGACAAGTCGCAGACCGAGGTTTCATGAAATTTCCGGGCTAGGTGACAGCAACCCCAAGGTCGAATTGCTATTGAAGCAAGCGCGACCCTGACCGGACGAAGAGCTTTGCCCCATGCCACATCGGTGCATCGGACCCCTCCGGGATCAATCACAGCTTCTCGATTTGCGCCAAGCTTGGCGGAGCCAAAAACGAGGAACAAAAAAACAAACAGCGCAGCCGCCCCCACCCAGATCCGGATACCCCGCATCCGAAAACCACGGCATTTGGCACGGGATCTGGTGCAGAAGTGGCTCAATCCATGCGCAGCATTCGCCATAGGGCGGCAGATCATGCGGGCCGCTTTCTGGTAACACTCTGGCACTTCCCCCGGGAATTGTGTTATTGCGCCTTCCGAACCCCACCCCCAAGACCATGTCCACTGACACCGCCAGCAACCGCTTCAGCCACCCGCTGATTTCTTACGAGCTTCCCGAGGAGGTCGACCGCATCCTTTCCGAGGCTCCTTCGGTCATCGTTCCCGAGTCCCTCGCCGACATTCGCGCCCTCGCCGTCCGCGATGCCGACGAGCACGGCTGGCACGAGGTCGCCTACGAGGTTCCCGGCAAGGGCCACGTGGTCGAGGCCCGCGCCTGCAAGGTCAAGAACGGCATCGCCGCCAACTATCTGGAGCCCTACATGCGCCGCCGCGATCCCGACTGCATGGTCATCGGCGATGAGAAGCCCACCGACAAGCCCACCTACCTCAGCCGCTTTGGCGAGCATTTCGATCCGCTGCGCGAGCAATCCCTCAAGTGGCTCGCCGGCCAGCCGCTGACCGTTTTCCCCTTCCGCGCCGGCATGGTGGACAAGGGCACGGACGCCATCGTGGTCGCCCCGGACAACGCCGGCTTCTTCGCCCTTGGTCTCGCGCTGCTGCAGGGCATGCTGACTCCGGACGAGGTTCCCGAGGACTTCTCTCCCAAGGCGGTGATCTACGTCATGCCTCCCTTCCGCCACACCCATTTCGATGGCAAGCAGGTGGTGGTGCACAATCGCCTCGAGGGCATGCACGAACTCTTCAGCTACAATCTCTACCCCGGCCCCAGCGCCAAGAAGGGCATCTACGGCGTGCTGCTCAATCTCGGTGAGCAGGAAAACTGGATCACCATGCATTGTTCTACCGCCAAGATCACCACTCCCTACGAGAGCACGGTGGTCATCACCCATGAGGGCGCTTCCGGCGGCGGCAAGAGCGAGCTGCTCGAGCAGGTTCACCGCCAGGCCGACGGCTCTCTGCTGCTCGGCCGCAATACCGTCACCGGCAACGAACACACCCTTGCCCTGCCGCAAACCTGCGAGATCGAACCGGTCACCGACGACATGGCGCTGTGCCACCCCAGCCTCGACCGCGGCCAGGGCAAGCTCGGCCTGATGGATGCCGAGGACGCCTGGTTTTTGCGCGTCAATCACATCACCGAATACGGCATTGACCCCCACCTCGAAAAGCTCTGCACCCAGCCGCCCGAGGACCTGCTCTTCCTCAACATCGACGTGCAGCCCAACACCACCGCCCTGATCTGGGAGCACATCGAGGACGAGCCCGGCAAGCCCTGCCCCAACCCGCGCGTCATCGTGCCGCGCGACATCATTCCCGGCATCGTGGAGGGGTCGGTTGACGTCGGCATCCGCAGCTTTGGGGTGCGCTGCCCCCCATGCACCTCCGACAAGCCGACCTACGGCATCATGGGCATGTTCCACGTCCTGCCACCCGCACTGGGCTGGCTGTGGCGACTGGTCGCCCCGCGTGGCCACGCCAATCCCAGCATTGTCGACACCGGCGGCATGAGTTCGGAGGGCGTTGGCTCCTACTGGCCTTTCGCCACCGGTCGCCGCATCGACCAGGCCAACCTCATTCTCGACCAGATCGTGAACACCCCCGCCGTCGACTACGTGCTGATTCCCAACCAGCACATCGGCTGCTGGGAGGTGAGCTTCATGCCGCAGTGGATCACCCGCGAATACCTCGCCCGCCGCGGTGGCGCCAAGTTCGGCGCCCACCAGGTTCGCGCTTGCCGCAGCCCGCTGCTGGGCTGGAGTCCCACGAGCATTCGCGTTGAATCGCGTCAGATCGACGAGCACTTCTTCCACGTCGACCGCCAGCCCGAGGTCGGTCCCGAGGCCTACGACCAAGGTGCGGAAATCCTCGCCAACTTCTTCCATCGCGAGCTCGCCCAGTTCAACTCCTCCGACCTCAAACCCCTCGGCCGCGAGATCATCAAGTGCTGCCTGGATGGCGGCAGCATCGAGGACTACGACAAACTGCTGGGCGGCGGGACCTTGAGCTAGCCCGGATCGTTCATGATTCTCGTGGGCGAGGCGCAGGAATTCTCGATCTTGCCAAGGCCGACGCTGAAAACGCAGTTCGGGCTGAGTTGACACTCTGTCCAGCTGCGTGTTCGAGGAGAACGCCGGCAACATCGGGAAGGACAAGCCATAGACCGAGGTTTCATGAACGATTCGGGCGGGCCCGGATCGTTCATGATTCTCGTGGGCGAGGCGCAGGAATTCTCGATCTTGCCAAGGCCGACGCTGAAAAGGCAGTTCGGGCTAGGTTGCTGGGGTGGATCGCTACGCTCCCCTCATCGATCGTTTGGGGCTGGCGCCATTGTGACGCGCCGTGGGCAGCCCCGAAGTTCACGAAGCAAGCCAGAGATTTCACGAAAGACGCACTGGCTTGAGATCCTCAAGGTTGGGTGACTGCGGCGGAGCCGCCAATCAGGAACCAGGAGCGGACGGCGAAGCCGCTCACCCCTCCCCAAAGAACCTCAGGATCTTCTTCAATTTCCCCAGCCCCACCTTGATCGGCGGGTAGCGGAATTTGGGATCGGGGCTCAGCTTGCGTTTCATCACTGCCCGCTGATGACTGAAGGCATCAAACCCGGCCTTGCCATGGCAGGCGCCCATCCCGCTCTCGCCCAGCCCGCCGAAGGGCAGTTCGCGGTTGAGCAGATGACTGAGGGTGTCGTTGATGCACACGCCACCGGAGCGGATCTCGGAGAGCACGCGCTGGGTCAGCAGGTCGTCATCGCTGAACAGGTAGAGGGCCAGGGGGGAGCGGCCCTCCTGATATTCGACCACCTCGGCAATCGAATCGTATTCGATCACCGGCAGGATGGGACCAAAGATTTCCTCCTCCATCAGCAGGTGATCCGGCGTATCCAGACGGACCACTGTCGGCTCGATGTGCAACTGCTCGCGGTCGTGGCGGCCGCCGATCTCGGGCTCGGTACCATCCAGCATGGCCATCAGGCGATCGAAGTGGCGCTCATTGACGATGCGGCTGTAGTCCTCGCTGGCCTTGGAGTTGCCCTCGTAGAATTCGGCGATCTCCTCGCGCAGCAGCTGGATCAAGGCATCTCCCTTGCCGCGCTTGACCCAGACGTGGTCGGGTGCGACGCAAGTCTGACCCGCGTTGAGGAACTTGCCCCAGGTGATGCGGCGGGCCGCCACCTGCAGGTCGGTGTCACCGGCCACGATGCAGGGACTCTTGCCGCCGAGTTCGAGGGTCACTGGCGTCAGGTACCTGGCCGCGGCCTTCATGACCTCGCGGCCGATGTCGCTGCCACCGGTGAAGAAAATCTTGTCGAAGCGCTCGCTGAGCAGGCCCTTGGCCACCTCGGCGTCGCCCGTGACCACCGCCACCTGGTCCTCGTCAAAGGCCTCGCGCAGCAGGCGCGCCATCAACTCGGCGGTGCGCGGCGCAAACTCGGAGGGCTTGAGCACGGCCGTGTTGCCGGCGGCCAGTGCACTGACCAAGGGGACCATCAGCAGCTGGAAGGGATAATTCCAGGGCCCGAGGATGAGACTGACCCCGAGCGGCTCTGCATGCACCGTGGATTTCGCCCGCCACAGGCTGAGCGGGGTGCGCCGCTTCTGCGGCTTCATCCAGCGCTTGAGGCGTTTTCTGGCATGACGGATCTCGCCGAGCACGAAGGCCACCTCGGAAACGTAGGCCTCCACCTTGCCCTTGCCGAGGTCGTCGTGGAGGGCTTCGAGAATCTGCTCCTGCTTGGATTCGATGAGCGTGCGCAGCCGATCCAGTGCCGCCCGGCGCGCTTTGAGAGAGCTGGTCTTGCCACTGCGGAAACGTTTGCGCTGATGCTGGACGGTGGAATTCACGACGAAATTGCTGTTGTCCCCATCCTCCGATGGTTCCAGTCTGACGCAAGCAATGATTCGGATTCTCACCACCCTGCTCCTGTCCAGCAGTGCCCTGCTTCAGGCCGACTCCCTGCAGGAGGGCATCGACACCTTCCGCAAGGGCTATCGAAACTGGGACAGTGCCACTTTGTGGAATGCAACGCGCGACTTCCAAAAGGCCGTCAAGGCGAAGCCCAAATCCGCGCAGGCTCACTACTGGCTCGGCACCGCCCACTTCCACCGCATGCTCCAGATCGAGAGCCGCCCCACGACCAAGAAACTCGAGAAAGCCGCCAAAGGCGATCGCGAGGATGCAATCGAGGCCCTGCAGGACGCGGTTGAGCTCGATGACAGCCTCGCCGAGGCCCACGCCATGCTGGGCACCCTCTACGGCATGAAGATCGACGGCATCACCAGCGGCATGCGCTACGGCAGGCGGGTGAAGAAACATCAGGAACTCGCCCTCAAGCACGGCAAGGACAACCCGCGGGTGCAGTACTTGCTGGGCGTTGCCCTGCTCAAGACCGCCGAGAACCACGCAGACCGCAAGAAGGCCCTGGAGGCCCTTCACAAGGCACGTGAACTCTACGAAGCCGAGGCCAAGAAGGCCCGCGGCAAGGACGAACCCGCTTGGGGCCGGGACGCCTGCCTGGCCTTCATCGGAAAAGCATACTCCGAGTTGCACAATGCCGGAAAGGCGCGAGTCTACTACCGCAAGGCACTCGCCGTGCGCCCCAACAACAAGATGGCCAAGAAGGGCCTCGCCAATCTGGATGGCGGGTAAGCCCACCTACGGCAAATAAAGCCATGCCAATGGCAACCACGGATCGCACGGATGATACTGATGATTTCATAGACCCATCCGGACACGCAGCAACAAATCCCAAGCACATTGTCTCAATCCGGCCCAAGGGCATTTCAAGGCATCTGACAAAAATCCGTATCATCCGTCTCAATCCGTAAAATTCGTGGTTTAAAGAAGACCGCAACTCACATGCGCGCCCTTCTTTGAAATCTCCCACCCCTCAGTCTCATCCTCCCACCCATGCCCGCCAAGAAAGTCATCGTCATCGGCTCCGGACTCGGTGGCCTGTCTGCCGCCATCTCGTTGCGCCAGCAGGGCTACGAGGTGACCATCCACGAGAAGAACGACAAGATCGGCGGCAAGCTCAACGTGCTCAAGGCCGAGGGCTACACCTTCGACCTGGGTCCCTCCATCCTCACCCTGCCCCATATCTTCGAGCGCCTTTTTGAGAAGTCGGGCAAGAAGATGGAGGACTATATTGCCATCCGCGCGCTGCGGCCCCACTGGCGCAATTTCTTCGAGGACGGCAAGGTCGTCGACCTCGACCCCGATCCGGAGATCCAGGCCAAGGAAGCCCGCAAGGTCGGCGAGGACCCCGAAAACGTGAGGCGCTTCCTCAAATACTCCGCCGACCTCTACGACCTCACCAACGAAGGCTACTTCGAGGAGGGCCTGGACACCCCCGCCGACTTCCGCGAGTTCTACGGGCTGGGCAAGTTCCTCAAGTTCGACCTGTTGCGCACCATGCACGGCGGAGTGAAGCGCTTCATCAAGACGCGCCACATGCGCGACATCTTCGACTACTTCATCAAGTATGTCGGCAGTTCGGCCTATCACTCCCCGGCCTTCATGAACTGCATGCCCACCATCCAGTACCGCTACGACCTGTGGTATGTGGACGGCGGCCTCTACCACATCGCCATCGGCCTGCAGAAGTTGATGGATGAACTCGGCGTGAAGGTGGAGCTCAATTCCGAGGTCAGCGAGATCCACAAGCAGGGTGAGACGGTCACCGGCATCATCGCCAACGGTGAGCTGCACAAGGCCGACATCATCGTCTCCAACATGGAGGTCATTCCCGCCTACCAGAAGCTGCTCGGTGAGGACGAGGACTTCATGAAGAGTCTCGAGAAGTACGAGCCTGCCTGTTCCGGCCTGGTGCTCGAGCTTGGCCTCGACCGCAAATACGAGCAACTCGCCCACCACAATTTCTTCTACTCCGACCACCAGAAGGAGCACTTCCACACCGTCTTCAAGAAGCACGAACTGCCGCCCGATCCCACCATCTATCTGGTCGCCGCCTCGCGCACCGATCCGACCGTGGCCCCCGAGGGCTGCGACTGCCTCAAGATCCTGCCGCACATCCCCTACATCGACGACGACAAGCCGCTCACCCGCGAGGACTACGAGGGCCTCAAGGAGCGCATCCTCGACAAACTCGAGCGCATGGGTCTCACCGACCTGCGCAAGCACATCGTGTTTGAGCACTTCTGGACCCCGCTCGACATCCGCGAGCAGTACTACTCCAACAAGGGCAGCATTTACGGCGTGGTCAGCGACCGCTTCAAAAACCTCGCCTTCAAGGCACCCAAGCAGAGCAGCAAATACCCCAACCTGTTTTTCGTTGGCGGCTCAGTGAACCCCGGCGGCGGCATGCCCATGGTGGTCCTCTGCGGCCAGAACGTGGCCAAGAAGGTGGTGGAGTGGGATACGTGATCCGCAATGCGGATCGTCATGGGTCATGGGATCTGTAGCGGCCGGGGAAGAACCGCGAAAAACGGGAAATGCGACAGGGCAAGAACGCCCCCACCA
>JAWVYP010000018.1:0-19258 GCA_033722655.1 Akkermansiaceae bacterium
ATCCACCGCAAGCCTGGCTACGACCCCTGTGAACTCTTCCTCGATCCCGAGCTAAGCCTGCCCAAATGGCAGATCGCCAAGTTCCTGCTCAAGAAGAAGCTCGGCCTGCGCGGATTGCTCGAGGTGATCCCACTCGACGCCTCACTGGTCAAAGGTTCCCACGGCCGCGACCGGGTGCCCGAAGACGAGCAGCCCCTCTGGATGGGCACGGATCATCCGGTCAGGAGCGCCGAGGATTTGCATGCCGCCATCCTCGAGTGCTTCCGCTCCAAGCCTTCGTAAGGCCCGATCCATGAAAGCTCGGTCTGCGGCTTGCCCTTGCCGATCTTGCCTGCGTTCTGCTCGAACATGCAGTTGGACAGAGTGTCAACTCAGGCCGAAGTGCGTTTTCAGCGTCGGCCTGGGCAAGATCGAGAATTCCTGCGCCTCGCCCACGAGAATCATGAAATATCCGGGCTAGCCCGGAAATTTCATGAAACCTCGGTCTGCGGCTTGCCCTTCCCGATGTTGCCTGCGTTCTCCTTGAAAACGCAGTTGGACAGAGTGTCAACTCAGCCCGAAGTGCGTTTTCAGCGTCGGCCTGGGCAAGATCGAGAATTCCTGCGCCTCGCCCACGAGAATCATGAAATATCCGGGCTAGGCAGCAGAAAAATCGAGAGCCTTCGAGAACGCCATTTGGATGGGGCTCAGACCTCCTCAATCTGGGCCACGGCCATGGCGGCGATGCCTTCCTCGCGGCCGACAAAACCCATGCCCTCATTGGTGGTGGCCTTGATGCCGACCCATTTGGGCAGCAGGCCCAGTGCATTGGCGATGTGGCCCTGCATGGCTT
Organism: Akkermansiaceae bacterium; assembly: GCA_033722655.1. Lineage (GTDB taxonomy): Bacteria > Verrucomicrobiota > Verrucomicrobiia > Verrucomicrobiales > Akkermansiaceae > Luteolibacter. Next base: position 833 of record JAWVYP010000018.1, read on the forward strand.
CGCGGTGGGGCAGGATCTTTGGGGCTTCGGCGATCAAGGTGGAGTCGACGTTGACGATGCGGTAACCGTTGTCGCGGGCCAGCTGACGGCATTTCTCCAGGATCTTGAGCGAGCAGAGGTCCTTCCATTTGGGATCGGTGGGCGGGAAATAATGGCCGATGTCGGGCAGCCCCATCGCCCCCAGCAGGGCGTCGGCGATGGCGTGGGAGAGCACGTCGGCATCGGAGTGGCCATCCAGGCCCTTGTCGTGCGGAACCCTTACCCCTCCCAAGATGAGGGGGCGGCCTTCCGCAAATCGATGCACGTCGTATCCAATTCCAGTCATATTGTGAGATCGTAGATAGTGGATTGTGGATCGTAAATCAATCTGCCATCTAGGATCCACGATCTAAGTAAGCCCGAATATTTCATGAAACCTCGCTCTGCGGCTTGTCCTTGCCGATGTTGCTTGCGTTCTCCTCGAAAACGCAGTTGGACAGAGCTAGAGGATCTCCTCGATGGGGATCTTGCCATTGCTGGCGACGATGGACCAGACATCGGTTTTGCCTTCGACCGGGGTGAGCTCCACCTTGCCGCCAGCGCTTTCCACCAGCAGGTGGCCGGCAGCGATGTCCCAGAGTGAAATGCGCGATTCGACGTAGGAGTCGAGGCGGCCGCAGGCGATGTAAGCCATGCCCAGGGCGGCGGAGCCCATCATGCGCATCTTGCGGGCGCGCAGCGAGCCACGCTTGAAGCGCGCAAGGCCGGTGCTGAGCGCCTCCTCGTCCTTGCCGCAGCCGATGAAGAGGACCGAGTCTTCGAGTTTCTCGCGCGGGCTGGCCTGGATGGGCCTGTCATTGAGCTTGGCCGGAGCGCCTTTTTCCACCGTCCAGGTTTCCTTCATCATGGGATCATGGATCACGCCCAGCACGATCTCTCCCTTGATGCGCAGCGCAATGGAGACGCAGAAGTGGGGGATGTTGTAGAAGAAGTTCACCGTGCCATCGATGGGATCGACGATCCACTGGCGATCGGAGTCCTGATTGCCGGCGATGCCTTCCTCGCCGTAGAGGGCGTCCTCCGGCCGTGCGCCGAGCAGGATGCCGGTAATGAGTTCCTGGGATTCCCTGTCGAGGGCCAGCTTGATGTCGTGGTGGCTGGCTTCGTCGACGGCGGAGTCCTCGCCGAAGTGTCGGCGCAGAAGGTCGCCGGCCTTGGTGGCGGCTTCAATGGCAAGTTCGAGATCGGTCATGGAGATAGCTTGGAGCAATCAGCTAGGAGCATGGAGTGTAAACTTGGCAGAGGGTGCACAAAGGACACCCCAGGCTCAATGCTCCATGCGGAATGCTTTTTTTTGCAGGTGCACCTCAAGGATGGCCTGCACCAGTTGGTGTGCCAAGTCGTGTTTGCTCGCTTCGGGCAGTGGCTCTTCGTGGTCGGGGTGGATCAGGACGACCTCGTTGCGTTCGGAATCAAAGCCGATGCCGGGCTTGGAAACGTCATTGGCGACGATCAGGTCGCATTGCTTGCGCTCGAGTTTTTCGCGCGCGTGTGTTTTCAGATTTTCGGTTTCGGCGGCAAAACCGACCAGGGTGCCGCTGAAATTCCACTCGCTGCGCGCGCTGCCGAGGATATCGGGCGTCTTGGCGAGTTCAAGGGTGAGGGTATTGCCCGTCTTCTTGATCTTCTGCTCGGCCACTTGTACGGGCGCATAGTCGGCGACGGCGGCGGCAAAGACGGCGAGCTCCATGCGGGCGAGATGCTGGCCAACGGCCGCGTGCATGTCGGCAGCGGTTTCCACCGGCAGGAAATCGACGCGGTCCGGCACATCCAGCGAGGTGGGGCCCGAGATCAGCAGGACTTCATGACCATCGTGGGCGAAGGCCGCGGCCAATTCATAGCCCATGCGCCCCGAGGAGCGATTGGACAGGTAGCGCACCGGGTCGATGGGTTCGCGGGTCGGGCCGGCAGTGATGAGGACCTTCACGGGCATCATCTTGAAGGGATCACCTGCGGCGGGCAATCAAGCATTCCCGGCGCGCTTGCCGAGTTCCTCGATGCATTCGGCCATGATTTCGAGGTCGATGTCGTGGACGTCCACGCCCTTGCCGATGTCGGCGAGCATCAGCACGGTCAGCTCGCCGCCAAGGTGCTCGCGGAATTCGTGGATGCCCTCGAAGACGCGGCGCTCGCCACCCTCGTCGGTCCAGTTGAGGCCTGGATGGTGGATGGGCAGGCCCAGGGCCTGGATGACTGCCAGAACGCGTTCTGCGAGGCTTGGGTCGCAGATATCAGCCTTGGCGGCGTAGAGGGTGTCGAGAGCGATGCCGATGGCCACGGCATCCGCGTGGGAGAGGCGGTAGTCGGTGAGGGCTTCGAGTTTGTGAGCGGCCCAGTGGCCGTAGTCGAGAGGTCGGCTCGAACCGGTCTCGAAGGGATCGCCGCTGGTGGCGATGTGCTTGGCGTGCAGGATGCCCGAGCGCTCGACGCAGGTTTCCACCGCTTCGGGCTGCAGGGCATGGAGTTCATCGACCTTGCTCTCGATCCACTCGTAAAAGCCGCCGTCCTTGACCAGAGCCACCTTCACCGCCTCGATGAGACCCGCGCGGCGGGAGTCCTCGGGTTGGGTGTGAAGGAAGCGGAAATCGTTGATGACCGCAAAGGGGACGGCGAAGGAGCCGATCCAGTTCTTCTTGCCGAAGGCATTGATCGCGCATTTGACCCCAACCCCACTGTCGTCCTGGGAAAGGGTGGTGGTGGGGAAGCGGACCAGGCGCACGCCGCGGTGGGCGGTGGCGGCACCATAACCAATGGCATCGAGGAAGGCGCCGCCGCCGATGGCAATCAGGTAGGAGTGGCGGTCGAGATGGGCCTTGTCGATGGCCTGCCAGGTTTCGCGCACCCAGAGGTCGTCGCTTTTGACCGCTTCTCCGCCGGGCAGCGTGTAAATGCCGGAGAGCTCGACGTCGATGGCATCGAAATAATAGGCGATTTCGGGCGTGATATCCGGCCAGGCATGGGCCACGGGGGATTCCATGATGACCAGGGCACGGCGGCCGCCACCCTCGGCGAGGATGTCGGCGAGTTCCCGGTTTTCCTCGCTGAAGGCATCGCGCGTGTAGATGATGCGATGGGTGAAGGAAACGGGAATCTGGAAGTCTTGGCGGGCCATGGGTGGGGCTGGAGCGCTGAGCGGGGAGCCAGTATTGAAATCTAGGACGGCTCGTCCATGTTTCTAGGTAGATTTTTTGACATGACTGAACCCAAAACCCTATACGAAACCAAATGGCTGAAATTGCAACGCATTGGCAGCTGGGACCTGGTGCGCCGCATCCATTCCGATGCCTGTGTCGGCATTCTGGCCATCACTCCCGAGCAGGAGGTGGTGCTGGTCGAGCAATTCCGAATTCCGGTCCAGCAGCGGGTGATCGAAATTCCCGCCGGCATCGTTGGTGACGAGGAGGAACACGAGGATGAGTCGGTCAAGCAGACCGCCATGCGCGAACTGCTCGAGGAGACCGGATTTCGGGCGGGCTCCATGGAATTGCTCTCCAGCTCACCGACTTCCGCCGGGCTCACGGCCGAGTTCACCCTTTTCTACCAGGCCGGGGAACTGACGCGCGAGCACGAGGGCGGCGGGGTCTCGGGCGAGGACATCAAGGTCCATCGGGTTGCCTTGAGCGAACTGCGCGACTGGCTTGGCCAGCGCGAGAACGAGGGAATGGCCATCGACCACAAGATCCACGCCGCCTTGGGGATGGCGGGAGTGAGCTACTGATCAGGCGTGACAGAGCGCATGAGTCATTCCAACTTGCCGCCCATGAACCCGCGCTTCGGAGGCATTGCCCGCCTGTATGGCGAGAAGGCCCTTCGCCGTTTCCACCAGGCCCATGTGGCGGTGGTGGGCATCGGTGGGGTCGGTTCCTGGGCAGTGGAAGCCTTGGCGCGTTCGGGCATCGGCAAGCTCACCCTGGTGGATCTGGATGAGATCTGTGAGACCAACATCAACCGCCAGCTCCACGCCATGGATGGCCAGATTGGCCGCCAGAAAACCGAGGCCATGGCCGAGCGGGTGCGAGCCATCCATCCCGAGGCCCAGGTTGAAATCGTCTACAGCTTTTTCAAGGAGTCCACAGCGCTCGACATTTTGAAAGGTGACTTCGATGCGCTCATCGATGCCATCGACACCCGTGCCCACAAGGCGCTGCTCTTGGCCGAATGTCGTCAGCGCGGCATCCACGTGGTGACCTGTGGGGCAGCCGGCGGTCGCCGCGATCCGACACGCATCCGCGTCGAGGACCTGGCCTACAGCGGCAAGGACGCGATGTTGCAGCAGCTGCGGCGCACCCTGCGCCGCGACCACGGCTTTGCCAAGGCGCCCGAGGGGGGCAAGCCCGAGTCGATGGGAATTGAGGCGGTGTTTTCCGAGGAAGCGCCCTGGTATGTGCAATGCGATGGCGAGGTGTCGCGCGAGCGGCCGGAGGATGCCGGTTCCAAAGGTGGCCCCGTGCTGGGCTGCGATTGGGGCCTGGGTTCCGCCACCCACGTCACAGCCAGCTTCGGCCAGATTGCCGCGGGGCGGGTGTTGGAGTTTTTGGCTGCTGGCGCGAAGGCTTGACGCTTCTTTACGGCGCTCGCCGTGTCGAAGGTCCAAAGTCGAAGGTCGGGCCAGAATCGCTGGTGCGATTTGCAATAGGCGGCTGCGCCGCTGCCGTGATAGCGGCCCATAGAGAATCGCGCCAGCGATTGAAATATGACTTCCAGACCTTCGACATTCGACGCGGCGACAGCCGCAAAAAAAGCGATCCCTCTCGGGATCGCTTTGAAAATCGTTTTACGCGTCGAGCGTGAATTACAGGCCCTTCTTGGAAAGGCGGGTGCCCGGAGTGGCACCTTGGCGGGCCTTGAACTTCGGGTTGGACTTGCAGATCACGTAAACGGTGCCCTTGCGCTTCACGACCTGGCAGTCGGCGTGGCGGCGCTTGGCGGAGGAGAGGGATGAAAGAACTTTCATGACAGGTGAGGGTTCGTGGTGGGGCCCGCTTGGTGGAGCGGACGGGGCGCGAAAACTAGCCCGAATCCCCCGAGTGTAAAGGCATTTCTGGCCCGATGGCCCGGAATTGACCGGAATTCGGGCCAAGTCGGGTCAAATTTGCTGGAATTCGTACCTAGCTAACTGATTTGCAGGTTGTTGGGGCGGCGGCTTTCCTGTTGGCTGGCGCCCGATGACCCTGGCCTCCAAAATCACCATTGCCCGCATCTGCCTGGTGCCGGTGTTCGTGGTGCTGGCCTTCCGCTACGGCGCGACCTTCGACGCCGGCCAGCCGGAGCCCGCCCTGCGCTGGTGGGCCGTGGCCGTGTTCATCATTGCCGCCCTCAGCGATGGACTCGACGGCTGGGTGGCGCGGCGCTTCAACCAGCGCAGCCAGCTCGGCGCCTTCCTCGACCCGCTCGCCGACAAGCTGCTGATGGGCTGGGGGGTTCTGGTCGGCACCCTGGTCGATTGGGGCGAGGCTGGCTGGCACCTGCCGATGTGGTTTGCCATCGTGGTCTGGAGCCGCGATGCGCTGATGATCATCGGCCTGCTGGTCCTGCGACAGGCCAAGCGCAAAATCGAGTTCAAGCCCCACATCGCGGGCAAGTTGAGCACGGCGACGCAATTCATCGCCCTCGCGTGGGTGACCCTCGGCCTGATCAAGATCGACCCGGCCTGGCCCTGCGCCGTCGCCGCCTTTTTCACCATCTGGTCGGCCATTGCCTACTTCCGTCAGGCTCGCGCCCTGTTGCGCTGAATCGTGGCTTGCGAATCTGCCCAGCCATCGTAATCCATGACATGCACCGATTTGCGCTGCTGTTGCTGACCTTGCTGATGACTGCGAATGCCGCTCCCGACGCGCTCGACGAACACCGCTGGAAGCACCGTTTGATTCTGGTGCAGGCGGCCGACGACAAGTTCCGCCAGCAGCTGCAGGCCCAGTGGAAGGAGAACATGGCCGGGGTGAAGGACCGCGATCTGATGCTCATCGATCTTTCGCCTGAAACCCTGGATCTGGAGCGGACGGTCCGCCCCGATCCCAAGGCCATCATCGCCATCCGCAAATGGGCCGAAATCGCCAATCCCGATGCTCCCCACTTCATCCTCGTCGGCAAGGACGGCGGCATCAAGGGCCGTCAACAGGGTGAGCTGGACCTCCTGGCCTACTTCGCCCTCATCGACACCATGCCCATGCGCCAACGCGAAATGCGCGAACAAGAGTGAACTCCAAGCTCCAAGCTCCTTGCTTCAAGTCGGCTGCTCTCCCCGCGCCATCACCACCTTGCCGGTGCGCACCGTCTCAATGATGTTGAACTGCGAGAACATGGTGACGGCGGCATCGATCTTGGAGCTGTCGCCCTGAATCATCACCACCATGGAAGTCGGCGTGAGGTCGACGGTCTTGCCGGTGAAGTGCTCGACAATTTGCAGGGCCTGTGAGCGTTCCTCGGGAGAGCATTTGAGCTTGATGAGGATCATCTCCTTGGTCACCGCGTTCTGCTCGGTGTGCTCGTAGCAGTGGATGACATCCACCAGCTTGTTGACCTGGCGGATGATCTGGTCGAGGCCTTCGGGATCGCCCGAGATGCCGATGGTCATGCGCGAGAAATGGGCGTTGCGGCCCTCGGAGACGACCAGCGAGTCGATGTTGAAGCCGCGGCGCGAGAAGACCTGGCAGATGCGCATGAGCACGCCCGGCTGGTTGTTGACCTGAATGGAGAGGGTGTGGCTGGGGCCGGGGGTGGTGGCCGGAGTCACCTCGCTGTCGGTGGTGGTGATGGTTTTGGGCATGGGATTTGAAAGCTTTGAGCTAGGAGTTAGGAACTAGGGGTCGACTCACGTGGAACCGGTCGGCTTGGCCATCTTGGTCTTGGGTGGCTCGACGATCATGTCCTCGAGCGCGGCACCGGCGGGGATCATCGGGAACACGTTTTCGGTCTTGATGCACTCGGCGTGGATGAGGAAGGGGCCATCGTTGTAGTCGAGGGCCTTCTGCAGCTTGCGCTTCACGTCAGCTCCGCGGCGGATGTGCACCGAGGGAATGCCGTAGGCGTCCGCCAGCTTGCAGAAGTCCGGGTTGCCATCGAGATCCACTCCGGATTCGCGGTTCTCAAAAAAGAGCTCCTGCCATTGGCGCACCATGCCCAGATAGTGGTTGTTGAGCACCACGATCTTGATCGGCAGCTTGTGGATGGCGGCGGTCGCCAATTCGAACATGGTCATCTGGAAGCCGCCGTCACCGGCGATGGAAATCACGGTCTTGTCCGGGCAGGCAAGCTGGGCGCCGATGGCGGCGGGGAAGCCGAAGCCCATGGTGCCGGCACCGCCCGAGCTGAGCCAGTGGTAGGACTCGTCGTTCTTGTAGAACTGGGCGGCCCACATCTGGTGCTGGCCGACGTCGGTGGAGACGATGGCCTTGCCTTCGGTGAGCTTGTAGAGTTCGTCGATCACCTGCTGCATGCGCAGGCCACCCTGCTTGCGGTAGGTCAGCGGGAACTTCTTCTTGTAGCCATCGAGGGTGCTCAGCCACTCCTTGGTCTCAAGCTTGCCGACATGGGGCAGCAGGACCTTGAGGGCAGCCTTGGCATCGCCGACGATCTGCACGTCGGGGCGGATCATCTTGCCCATCTCGGCGGGGTCGATGTCGATGTGGACGATGTCGGCGTCCTGGCAGAACTTGTCGGGCTGGCCGATGATGCGGTCATCGAAGCGCGAGCCGACGTTGATGAGCAGGTCGCATTCGGTCATCGCCTTGTTGGCGTAGGCGGTGCCGTGCATGCCGAGCATGCCTAGGGAAAGCTTGTGGGTTTCCGGGAACACGCCCTTGCCGAGCAGGGTGGAGGTCACCGGGGCCTGCAGGGTCTCGGCAAGCTTCATCAGCTCCTTGTCGGCGCGTGAAATCATGCAGCCCTGACCGGCAAGGATGACCGGGCGCTTGGCGCGCGAGATCAGGTGGGCCGCGCGTTTGGCGGCGTCCTCATCGATATCGGTGCAGGTCTCCGGTTTGTAGCCGGGAAGGTCGAAGGGTGGATTCATGTCGCCGGTGAAGGGGCCCGAGGAAATGTCCTTGGGGATGTCGATGAGCACCGGACCGGGGCGGCCGGTGGTGGCGATGTGATAGGCCTCGCGGGCGATGCGCGGCAGAGCGTTGGAGTCCTTGACCAGGTAGTTGTGCTTCACCACCGGAATGGTGATGCCGAAGATGTCGGCTTCCTGGAAGGCGTCCTTGCCGAGCATCCAGCTCACGGTCTGGCCGGAGATCAGGATCATCGGCACCGAGTCCATCTGCGCGGTCATCAGGCCGGTCACGGTGTTGCCGGCACCCGGGCCGGAGGTCACCAGCACCGCAGCCGGCTTGCCGGTGGCACGGGCGTAGCCGTCGGCCATGTGCACGGCTCCCTGCTCGTGGCGCACGAGGATGAACTTGATCTTGCTCTCAACGGTTTCGAGGGCGTCGAAAATGGGAATGGCGGCACCGCCGGAGTAACCGAAAATGTATTCGATGCCGAGATCGTCGAGGGTTTTGATGAGCGCTTGTGCGCCGTCGAGGGAGGGGGCAATCATGAAAATTGGGGTTGGGGGCGCGAAAGTTGGGTTATTTTTGAGTAGCTGGCAATCAAAATTGGGAAATTGGAGCGAAGTTTGCGCCAAATCCGGTTGAGCTTATCCGAAAATGTCGAATTTTTGGCAAAGTCTACCGATTGCGGGCCATGATGCAGAAATTTAGTCTCGTTTTTTGATCGCCGTTTGGGAAAGGATGGACGTGCTGCAAATTCCATGGAAATCCGGTGATCGTGGATTGCCTTGTGGCTGCTTCGGTACAAGCTTGTGTTGTTGCCACACGCCTCGACCATTTCGACTTCCAAGTATCCGGACCGCCAACTGTGGCTGACTTCGGCGTGCCTGGCTGCGCTGATCTTTCTGGTCCTCCTGAGCTGGGCGATCACCCTGATCAGCCAGATCGATTGGAGCCTGAAGGTTGAAGACCGCCCGCAGCCCGAAGAGCAAGCCGTGACTGTTCGTTTCCTCGAGCCGGCGTCCGCGAAACCCGAGGAGCTGAACCCCTCCCTGCCGGACCGGAAACCCTTTGCCCGCACCTCACCGGACCAACCGAGTTCCAAGCAGAAAAACAATGAGTTCATCGGTGAGCGCAGCACACAGGCAACCAGCGATCGGCCAGCAGACCCCACGGCCGAGCCCCTGCCATCCCAGACTGGAGTCGAACCCAAACCGGGCGAACTGGAGACCACCGAAAGCCGCTATCAGGATGGCGAGTTGGTGCCGGCCGCAAGCACTCCGCTGCAGCCGCCGTCTTCTGTCGACACGCTGCCGCCGTCGCCTCCGAACCCAGCCAAGCCGAACGCGCAGCCCCAGCTCAGAGAGAATCCGAACCAGAACCTCAGTCGGGAACCCAGCATCAATCCCAGTGAGGAGCGTACGCCGCCGCCCCTGAAGGAAACGCTGCTCGATGGACCCAATCCGGTGGAAGTCAAGGTGCAGGAAGATGAGGGTGAGGCCGACCGGCCCCGTCAGACTCCTTCCCGGCCCGAGAACCGGACCGAACTCACGGATGCCTCCGAGCTGCCGACTCCCGAGTCCACGCCCGCTGAGCAAAGCGTCAGCGAGACTCCCCGCGAAACCTCCACCACCCCCCCGACGGACCGACCTTTCCAGGGCAACCAGCGAAAGACCGCAATCGTGGGCTCCATCTCAAGAACCGGTCGCAGTGCCCTCAATGTGGATGACACCGAACTGGGACGTTACCAGGCTGCCGTCGGCAAGGCGGTGGAGCTGGAATGGCAACGCCACTGTTTGCGCAACCAGGATCTCATCGAGCCCGGCTTCCTGAGCGTGCGGGTCTTTGTCGAGCCGAGTGGCCGGGTGCGCTCGATGAGCACGGTGGGAGAGGCGCTCACCGGCGAAACCCAGAAAGGCTTTACCCTGCAGGCCATTCGCGAGGCGGATATTCCCAAGATGCCCAAAAGCCTTGCCGAGATCTACGAAGGAGAGACCCTCGAACTGGTCTATCGCTTCCACTTCTGATTGAACGCTTCCTGCCTCCCCGCTGCCGGGATGCTTGCCAACTGCCTTCTCTTGTTTATTCACATCAACCCAACCCACCAAGTCACTCCATGCCCATTGCCCTGACTCTCGCCAGCAACGCCACCTGGGAATTCCTGATCAAGGGAGGCGTGTTCATGGCTCCACTCGGGATTGCCGCCTTCGTGGGCCTGACTGCCATCATTTTCAAGTTCCTCTCCTTGGCTCGCAGCCGGGTGATTCCGGATTCCTTGGTCAAGGCGGTGGTGCAGATGGAGCGCTACGACGCGGAGGCCCGGGCGAGCCTCGAGCGCGAAATGTCGCAGGGCGACAGCACGCTGGCCCGCTTGCTTGGCGTGGCCATGCGCCATCAGGACCGGCCACAGGGCGACATGAAGATGGCGGTCGAGGCCTCAGCCCGCGAGGAAGCCTCGAGACTGCACGCCGGGATTGCCGTCATCGACATGGTGATCACCGTGGCACCCCTGTTGGGGCTGCTGGGAACGGCCTCCGGCCTGGTGACCATCTTCGATGGTTGGAGCGACGACTCGGACTGGGTCAAGATCGGTCTTGGCATCGCCCAGGCCCTCAACACCACCATCCTCGGTCTCGCCATCGCCGTGCCCTGCGTGGTGGCCCACGCCTATTTCACCCGCCGCATCGAGGTGTTTAGCGCGAAACTCGAAGCCCTGCTCGCCCAGTTCGCCGCTAGCTGTCAGGCCAAGCCGGAAGCTGACAAGTGATCCCCTGAGCCTTCGCCATGCAATTCCACCGCATCCAACGCAAGCGCCCCCTGGTGCCGATCCTGCCCATGATCGACATCATCTTCGTGGTGCTGGTGTTCGTGATCGTGACCTCCCAGCAACGGCAGAAGCGCCACACGCTGCGCATCGAGTTTCCCACCGTCAGGGAGGTGCCCAGCCAGGAGGTCAGCGACCCGCGCTCGGTCATTGCGGTGGACGCCCTGGGCAACATCACCCTGGATGGTCTGCCAGTGCCCGAGGGTCTGCTCAAGGGTTATCTCGAGGCCTTCAAGAGGCAGAATCCCGGTCGCAAGCTCGAGCTCGAGGCCGACCGCCTGCTACCCTTGGAGCGGCTGCTCCAGGTCCTGGATGCGCTCACCGAGGCGGGGATTTCGATCAAAGAGGTGCCGGCGAGAATCAAGGTTCCGGAGAAGGATTGATCATCCCGATCCGCCGGTTTCCTGCGCCTCGCCCACGAGACAGGCGTTCTTGTGACCTCTGAGGTCGAGCGAACGTCGCGCTCCCGTCAGGATTTTCCGGAGTTTCCGTCCCCCGCGTTTTCAGCCAGGCCCATCCGCTTGGCTCGCTTGAGCCAGAGCTGGCGCGCGAGCTCCTGCATGTCCTCGGTCTTGTCCTGCTCGTCGACGATTTCCACACCCATCAGGGTTTCAATGACGTCCTCCAAGGTGACCAGACCGACCACCGTGCCGAACTCGTCTTCCACCAGAACGAGGTGCTGGCTCTTCTTGAGCATCTGTTCAAGCAGGCGGTCGACCTGCATGATGTTGGGCACCGCTTCAATGGGGCGCTTGGCCGTGCTGATGCGCTTGTTGGGGGTCTTGATGCAGGCGTGCAGGCCGTCGGAGCGCAGCACGAAGCCAAGGATGTCGTCGGCGTTCTCGCCGTAGATGGGAATCCGCGAGAAGGGCACCCTTTCGACCTCATGGGCAAAGCGCTCGAAGCTCATGTCGGCCGGCAGGCAGTACATTACCGGGCGCGGCGTCATGATGTCGGACACATGCACGCTGCCCAGCTCGAGGATGTTGTGCAGAATGCGACTCTCCTCGAGGTTGAGATCGCCCGCCTTGGTCGCAATCTTGGCCACGGCGAGAAGTTCTTCGCGGTGTTGGGGGGTCCCGTGAGCCTTGCCGAAACTGATCAGGCGCGTGATTTGCTGACAGGCCCAGACGATGGGAGAGAGCGAGGCCTGAAGCCAGGGCAGGAAGTAAGCGGTCGGCTTGGCAAAGAAACCGGCATAGCGGGCGCCGAGGGTCTTGGGGATGATTTCGGTGAGCACCAGCACGGCGAGGGTGAGCGCGCCCGCAAAGATGCCACCGGTCGCGCTTCCGTAGACCTTGGTGTATTGTGCCCCGGCCCCGGTGGCGCCCATGGTGTGGGCGATGGTGTTGAGGGTCAGGATGGCGGAAAGCGGCTTGTCGATGTCACGCTTCAGGGCGTCCATGCGCTTGGCCCAGCCCTCGCCCTTGGTCTTCGCTGCCTGGATGGCAGAGGGGGTGACGGTCAGCAGCGTCGCTTCCAGCAGGGAGCAGAGGAAGGAGAAGCCCAGGGCGACGACGACGTAGATGACGAGCAGGGTCATTGGCGGCTGCAGGGTGACACAACTGCGCGCCAGTGCAAACGAGAAGCGGCTGGGATTTCGGGGCAGTTTTGGAATCCATACGGCCATCCCAATAAAGATCCAAGAAAACTGCAGCTCATCTGTCTCAAAGGGCATGAGGGTGTTCCGTGCAGTAGGGGTTGTCCCTCCTCGCCCTGAGTTCCGGCCTGGTGGCCGAGAAGTCCGATTTTCAAAAGCGCCAACAGGAGGCACTGGGAACCATCATCAAACAGATCTCGACGGCAGATGAGACCGTATTGCACGAGCACTTGCGCAAGCTTCTCGGGAAATGCAGGAATCTAACCCGGAAATTTCATGAAACCTCGGTCTGCGGCTTGTCCTTCCCGATGTTGCCTGCGTTCTCCCTGAAAACGCAGTTGGGCAGAGTGTCAACTCAGCCCTGCCTGCGTTTTCAGCGTCGGCCTTGGCAACATCGAGAATTCCTGTGCCTCGCCCACGAGAATCATGAAAGATCCGGGCTAAGCCCCCATTCCCCATCCCCCATGCGGCAGCGCGGAGTTGTCGAGTGGAGAAGTTTCTGTCTACCAGTGGACGGGCGGCTTGGCCTCAGGCCCGCCAGCCGATGGGTGGGGAGGAACGCATGTTTTTAAGACTCTGTGAGTAATTGATGGCGCTTCATTTTGTAAACAGTGAGTTTGATTCCTCGGATTTTCTCCCTGAGTATGTACCTTGCAATGACAAAGAAATTTCGGAACCCTGCTGCGATCCTGACGATTGCTGTGACCGCGGCCCTGCCCGCGCTATTCGCCCAGCAAGCCAAAGGTGAGGAACGGCCCCGTGACTTCCAGTCCGAGCTGGAGCTGCATCAACCGGCCTCCGAGTGGCCGGATGGTGACTTTATCATCGTCGGAGCATCTGGAGACAGGCTTCATCTTGGCCCCACAGGTCTCTGGGGCAAAACCATGGGACAAAACCTGAGGGTGACTAAGGTCGAGCCGGGATCGCCCGCCGATGGCAAGATCCAGGTCGACGATTTCATCTATGGCGTTAATGGCAAGGCGTTTCCCGCCGACCAAGACCCCAGTGTATCTTTTGCCCATGCCATCACCGAGGCCGAGACAGAAGAGGCCGGGGGTGTCCTGAAACTTGATGTTCGCAGCAATGGGCAATTCATCCAGGTCCCTCTCCAGCTGCAAGTCATGGGATCCTTCAGTGAGACCACGCCCTACAATTGCGAGAAGTCGGACAGGATCGTGGCCAGAGCCGAGCAATACATGATCCGTGGCATGCGCCCCAAAACGGGGGCACCGCTCAAAGGTCACTACATGTATGGCCCATTCAATGACACCGTTCTATTTGCCATGGCCACGGGAAATCCTGAAATGCAGGGGCTGGTTCGCCGCTACATCCGAAACACCCTGGATACCATCGAACAGCTGCATGCCGAGGGCAAAAGTTATGGGGGCAACAAGGGATGGAATGCCGCATTCCTGAAATTGCTGTTCGGGGAATACTACCACCTGACCGGCGATCCCAGTGTACTGCCCTACCTCAAGCCAGGGGGATTCCATCCTCCCGGTTCACCACAGCACCAGGCTGCCCTGGAAAAGAAGTGGGTCTGGCCTCCCACGGAGCCTACCGCCTATGGCACCCATCCCCACGCGCACATGGCATCCACCATGGGCGAAGTATTGGCGAATGAGGCCGGGCTCGAAATGAATCAGAGCAAAATATTTTATGATTTGCAGTATCTCTACGTCAAACGGGCCGAATACGGCATCGTCAATTATTGTGGTTACGGGGCAAAGCCGATCGAGCATCGTCAGGCGGAGGGCGTCGAGCCCATCCCGGAAGAAAAGAAGAAGACCGGGATGTTCAGCGCCATGAACGGGAAGCCGGGCATGGCGGCAGCCCTGTATAGCATGGTGGAGGGTTATGACAAAGCAGTGTATGAATGTTCCAGGCGCTCCTTGTACGCCTTCAACCGGACCGACAGGGGCCATGGTGGCATCTGGTTCAACGGTTTCTGGACGCCCATTGGTGCGTCCAAGGCGGGGCCGGAACAGTTCACCTTCTTCATGAAGGGAATGCAGCCGCGACGCGAGCTCCTTCGCCATCACGACGGATCCATCTGGCAAGAGGGCAATGCGAGGGGTAAAAGTTCGCATTTGGCCACGGGCTTTGCCATTCACCGCACCATTCCCCGCAAAAAGCTGAGAATGCTTGGCGCTCCAAAATCCATGTTTGGACCCTCCTATCCGCCCTACATGGAAGAGGCTTTGGTGGCCCACCTCAAACACGATTATGCCCTCGCTGAACAGCTGACCCTCAAGTTGCAAGCGGACGGCGTGGTGCCAGCCGAGGACGAGGAAAGGGTGAATCACTATCTGGATACGGCCAGAATGCTCAAGGAGAGCGTTGAGCACGACCTCAACTATGCCGAGGATATGATCAGAGAGGGGAACTATCTCATGGCGTCCATTGAGCTGCCCCAGCTCAAGATGGTGGTGTCGCCCGACAATCCCCGGCTTCAAGCCATTGAACGGGCCGTCGAATCCAACAAAGATAAAATTCCCGACTTGGAGAAGTTGCGGGAGCAGCGAATGGATGACTACTTCGCTCGTAGGAAAGTTACTGAAGGGGACAAAGAAAGTGAATTCCATCGGGAAGCGAACAGTCCCGTCCTAATCAAGGACGGCGCCAAAATTCTTGGCATCAGATCGAGGCGAAACAGCAAATTCTTTCCCCAGTATAGACCCGAGGAGCGTACGGAGATGGCCATAAGGAGACTTCCGCTTGAGGGAAATGTGCCGATGGGTTGGGAGCAGCCGAATTTCGATGATTCCAGTTGGGAAAAAACCAAGCTGCATGCACACTTAAATCCCTGGCAGATTAACCTCTTTCGAACCACTCTCCATGTCGATAACCCCGCCAATATCGATGTCCTCCGTTTTCGAATAAGCGCCAACGAGTTCAGGGAATATTACAATCATGTGAACCTGTCACTCTACCTCAATGGCAAACTCGTCACCAGATGTGCCATGGTGCCTGAGAACATAACCTTTGATCTGCCCAGACATTTCAATCACCTCTTGCAAAGTGGTTCGAACACTTTCGCAATGAGAGTCGATAGTCAGAGAGACAAGCGCCCGTTCACCTTGAGGTTGATTGCAGTCCAGAAAGACGGATCCGCCAATGCCAATACTCCAAAGCGGCAAAAAAACAATGCCAAACATGGTGGTGAGAGCTCAAAAGCGCCGTCACCAAAGAAGCAGAATCTGGCTCCCCATCACCGGGAGATCGAGTCCATGCTTGCGCATCTCAAAAAGGTTCAACCCAAGATGAAAATCGGCGAGAACGAGTTTCCCGGAATCAAGGTGCATGATTTCCTGGCTTCGGTTTACCGCGAGAACAGCAGCCAGGTGACCTCCACGGAATTCTTCCTCGAGAAGATCGCGACCCAGTCGCCAAGTGGCATGATCTATTACGTGCTCGACGACAAGGGGGGCAAGACTCCGCTCAAGGACTGGCTTAAAGCCAGCCATCCCCGCTGAAAATAGTGGGGCGTCATCCGGGGGTTTTTCTTGTGCTACGGCTTGCCAGCCGAATCCTTGGCGCAAGCTACAGGCGTAGAGTAGAGGGATAGACAAGAATGAATGCTAGGAATTTGCTTATTCACCCGGCGCGGAGAATACCTCGAAGGGTCGGTCTGTGGAAGGGGGAAAAGGGGGTTGGCACATTGGCGGTGTCCTCGCCGACTTGTGCGCCATATCCATGGCGGAGGCCCAGAGCGCCGCAAATGACCCACCGCATCCCCTTTCGCAGCCCGGTGCGGCCAAGGGATGGCGATGGCTTCCCGCATGGAACCGGCGGTACTCCAGCGGGGACATCTCATGGCGTTCGCGGAAGACCCGGTTGAAGCGGCTGACCGAACCGAAACCGCAGCTGTAACAGATTTCCGCGACAGTCTGGCGCACAGGATTGGTGGGGAAAGCGCCCATCGAAGCCCTGCGACCCAATTGCCGCCCACCATTCCACTCCCGCCACCCGGGGACATACCTCGCTTGCGAGGTGTGTCCCCCGCGAAGTCCAATCCGCGCCCGACAAGGCCGAGCCGCCTTCACGCACCACCACCCTCACGGCTGACCATGAAAACGACCACTCAACATCAGTGACTTACGGCCTCTGCAATTTGTGTGTGCCTTATATTAAGTCGGAATTTTGGTGCTCGTTTCGAGGTCTAGCAGAACGTGTTTTGTCAAGATTTGCACACTGACCCGAATGGCACGGGATTAAGGCCTAAATCGTTGATTTTCAAAGACAGAAAGTCGGTCGAGGTACGCTGGTTGTGGTGTGAAACAGCAACCTTACCTGACCGACTTTCCGAAGACCATCATTGCCAATTCAGCCCGTCGTTTTCAAGCCCGGATCCGGCGACTTCGCGAGTCCATGCGTGAGCACTCCCTGAGTGGCTATGGGGTGATGTTCGCCGATGTTTTGCCAGCGGGATTTCTGAGTGAAATCGATCCGACCAAGCGCAACCGCCACTTCGGTTGCGTGCCTGTGTTCTGGGCGTGGCTGGCCCAAGTCATTGAGGGCAACGCATCCTGCTCGAAAGCGGTATCGATGATCCAGAGCTGGCATCGCGCACATGGACTTCCAGCTCCATCCGCCGATACCAGTTCGTATTGCAAGGGACGTCAGCGCCTTTGTGAGTCGTTTATCTCCAAGATCAGTGCGCGCGTGGACGAGTATTTACAGCGCCATGTTCACGAGACTGATCTGTGGAATGGCATGGTACTCAAGGCTATTGATGGCAGCTCAGTGAAGCTCACCGATGCAGAGGCCAATCAAGCCGTATACCCTCAGCCCAACCAGCAGAAGCCCGGTTGCGGCACACCTGTGATGAATGTGGCCGGGCTGATCAATCTAAGCCATGGTGGCTGGGAGGCCTTCAACACAGCCCCGAGCAATGAGCATGACCATGCAATGGCTCATGCCATGTTGGATCACCTTGGTTCAGGCGACTTGCTGATGGGAGACCGCGCCTATTGCTCGTATGCCTTGATTGCTGCAGTGCGCCACCGAGGCGCACACGCGCTCATGAGATTGCACCAGAAGCGCGAGGGCGTGCTCAACTGGGCCAAAGGCAAGCGCATCTCGCCCCATGAGCGTTTGGTGACCTGGAAGCGCCCGCAGTATCCGGTAGCACGTGGATACACCCGTGAGCAGTGGGCTGCTCTACCCGAAACCATGGAGCTGCGTTTGATTCGCCTTGGCTATGAGGATCGAGTTGGTCGGCGTCGCCACATGACCGTGGTCACCACCCTGACTGACACAGAGCGCTACGATGGAATCGAGCTGCACGCGCTCTATGCCCGGCGCTGGGAAATTGAGCTGCGGCTGCGCGACATCAAAACCACACTGGGCTTTGAAATGTTCCACGCCAAGACCCCGGAAATGGCCAACAAAACGCTCACCATGATCCGCATCACCTACAACCTCATGCGGGTGCTCATGCAGTGCGCCGCACAAGAGGCCGGTGTGGCCACGGGCTCGATGAGCTTTAAGGAGGCAATTGATCTGTGCAGCTCAATCCATGAGTCGTTTCGAGCTGTTGCCAACAAACCCAGAAAGCGCAAAGAACACATGCGCTTCTTCATCGAGATGTTGGCAGCTCGCGTGGTGAACCAAAGGCCAGGAAGGCGAGAACCCAGAGCGGTCAAAATAAGACCGAAACCCTTCCCGCTGCTCACGGCTCCGCGCCACGAATATACCGAAATCCCACACCGCTCAAATTATCGCGCCTCCGCTTAATCCCGTGCCATTCGGGTCAGACAAGAATGGCATGGTGTTTGGCTCACGCCAATACCGCGCCGTGGTGCAGGACTACGGCCTAACCCAGGAATACATCACGCCTTACACGCCCCAACAAAACGGGCTGTGCGAACGCTTCATCAAAACCTTCAAGGAAGAGTTCGCGTGGACCCGCAACTTCAAATCCATCCAGCACGCTCGTTTCGCGCTGCGTGCTTGGATCCACAACTACA
>JAWVYP010000019.1:0-19153 GCA_033722655.1 Akkermansiaceae bacterium
GAGCACGGTGTCGGCCGCCGCCAGTTCCTCGGGGGTGGGCCAGTCTTCGTTGAGCTTGGCGGTGGTGTTGACGGGCAGGCCGCTCTCATCCAGGCATTTCTTGAAGAGCAGCACGCCGGCATTGTGCTCGTGCGCACCATAGCCGTGGGAGCGCTTGCCGGCGATGAGCAGGATGTTTTTTTTGTCCGCATCCTGGCCGAGGCCGAAGGCGCAGGAGCAGAGGAGGGCGAGAGAGAGTGAAAAGAGCGATTTCATAATGACTGATTGAAACGTAATGGGTTGCGGCGATCTGTCAGCGCAAAACTGTCACTTTTCGGGTCGGGGAAGGCCGGTATGTCTTGAGTTGGGGGGGAGATTTTGGCTAGCCTTGCGGTCGCAGCCGCGCCCCCTGGGTGGCACCCGCTCCAAGAATGACCCGAATCCTTCCAACCGCGTCCCGCTGTGGCCTGCCAGCGGCCTTTTGCTCGCTGGTCGCGGTTGCCGCTCTGGATCTCTCACATGCAGAGAACGGTCCCAAGGTGACGATTCGGACCGCAGGCGATTCGCTGCGTCCATCGGTGACTGCCACGCGCACACTCTATCCGTGGAAGACCTTCATCACCTGCACGGTGTTCTGGGTGGGGGAGCAGCCGACCCAGAACAACCCGGTGCCCAACTGCAGATCCTCATGGGACATGGACTGGATGCAGAACTTTGGCGGCTACGACGATCCCGATCCCAAGCGACGCATTGCCGATCATGCCCGCGGCGAATTCCGGCCCAAGGCCTTCGTGCCCAAGCTCAACCCCTTCTATGTGGCGCTGCCCTACAACGACATCGCCGGCGGGGGCATGACTTACAAGCCCGAGGCCGAGAGGGTCATTCCGTGGTTTGACCGGGTGGTGACCGAGGAGGGCCTGAAATCGGTGCTCAAGGGTCGCTGGGTGCAGATTTTCTGGAATGGGCGCAGCTGCTACGCCCAATGGGAGGATTGTGGGCCCTGGGTCACCGATGACTGGGCATACGTCTTTGGCGACAAAAAGCCGCGCAATCGCCGCAACAAGTCGGCGGGCATCGACATTTCCCCGGCGATCCGGGATTACCTGCAGGTGAAATCCGGAGAGCGGGTCCATTGGCGCTTTGTCGAGGCGGGACAGGTGCCCCACGGGCCATGGAAGAAATACGGTCTGGAAGAGCAGCGCAAGCAGCAGGAAGCCGAGGAGCTCGAAGCCCAGCGCAAGTACCTCGAATACCTGCGCGAATTGCGCGACAAGCAGTTCATGGAGCGGCCCGTCCGGCGTTTTTCCAACTGAAGCCAAGCGGTGAGCCTGCCTCCAGGCTCCGGAAATGGCCCCATGCCACGGGTTTGCAGCCATCCCGGGGCCGCAAGCGCATCTCCTTTCAGTTTCCGAAAGCCCTTCATTCTTCTTGACTCACCCCGCGGGCAGTCCTAAATCCCCGCCCCCGAACGAATCGTAACCCCCTTTTCCCCATGGCCACTGCACAAGTCATTCTCAAAGAAAAAATCGAAGGCCTCGGCGCCGAAGCTGACGTGGTCAAAGTCCGCGCCGGATTTGCCCGCAACTTTCTCATTCCCCAAGGCAAGGCCTATGAGGCCAACGACGCCAACCTGCGCCACCTCGAATCCCTCAAGCAGGCTCGCGCCCAGCGCGAAGCCGAAGAGCTTGTCGCCTTCCAGGAAATTGCCACCAAGCTGGCCAAGATGACTCCCACCTTCGAGCTCTCCACCGGCCAGGGCGGCAAGGCCTTCGGTTCGGTCACCAGCATGGACATTCACAAGAAGCTGGCCGACGAGGGCATCGAAATCGACCGCACGGCCATCGAACTCGACAAGCCGATCAAGAGCAGCGGTTCCTTCGACATCACCATCAAGCTACATCCGCAGGTCATCTGCAACCTGGCCATCAAGGTCGAAGCCGTTGAGGCCAGTGCGGAAGAGCAGGCCAAGGCTGAAGAGGCCTCCACCGAAGAGCCTGCCGAAGCCTGATTGGCGACCCTTTTCCACAACATCCCCATCTCGCTGCGAGGTGGGGATTTTTTGTTGAAGGGTGGGCATCGCTCGGCCGCTGATTCAAAACCTCGTCTCCTCTGGAGGCGGGGGTTTTTGTTGGTGAACAACTGGGTGCTGACTGGCCGGTGGGGGTGACATGCGGCTGTCGCCGCGTCGCAGGTCCTAAGTCTGAAAGTCGGTCTAGAATCGCTGGTGCGATTCGCATCTTGGGTGGTGTTCTCTGCGCTGCCGCGATAGCGGCCCAAAAAACAATCGCACCAGCGATTGAGACATGACTTTGGACTTTCGACCTTTAACAGGCCGTGGATGCGGCCTCGCTAGCGGCCTTTGTAGGGCTTTTACACAATGCCCTGTCTCAAGGCCTTGGACACGGCCTCGGTCTGGGAGTGCACGTGGAGTTTGCGGTAGATGGAGCGCACGTGCATGTCGACTGTGTGTTGGGAGATGTCGAGTTCGTCGGCAATCTCCTTCTTGATCAGGCCCTGGACCAGGAAGCGCAGCACATCCTGCTCGCGGGTGGTGAGCGGTTCGGTTTGCTCGACGGGTCCATGGCGGGAGAAGCCCTCGAGGATCATCTTGGCAATCGGGCTGCTCAGGGCGGATTCGCCCTGGAGGATGTCGCGGATGCCATCCATGAGTTCGTCCGGATCGCTGGTCTTGAGCAGGTAGCCGGCGGCGCCATTGCAGATGGCGCGGTAGACCTTCTCGCGCTCGTCGAAGGAACTCAGGATCAGCACCTTGGTGTTGGGCATCAGGGTCTTGAGGTCGGTCAGTACTTCCAGTCCTCCTTTCTTGGGCAAGCCGAGGTCCAGCAGCAGCAGGTCGGGGTGATCCTTGGTGAACTTGACCTTCTCGTACATCTCGTCCGCACTCCTGAAATGGTGGGGGCACTCCATGTCATCCTCCGCATTGATCAAGCGCATGATTTGCTTGGCAAAGTTGTCATGGTCTTCAAGGACCCAGATGGTGGTGCTCATGATGATTTCGAGGGAGTTGTCAGCTTGGCGTGCTTGACCAGCAGGCGGATGTGGGTGCCGGATTCGGAAGAGGATTTGACCTTGAGTTCGCCACTGAGGATTGCGGCGCGATCCTCGAGCTTCTTGATGCTGACCGGTTTCTTGTCCGTATCTACGGGCAGCCCAATGCCATTGTCGACGATTTCGAGCCCGATTCGGTCGCCTTCATCCCACAGGTTGATGCTGACCTTGGATGCCTTGGAATGCTTGAGGATATTGTGGATGGCTTCCTTGTAGAACAGGAAGAGGTGGCGCTTGGCGTCGAGGGTCAGCCGCGAGGTGGTGCGCTCGGAGGAGCATTCAAGGATGAAGTCGGTGCCGCGCAGCAGGCGGCCTGCAGTCTCGCGCATGCGGTGCACGAGATCTCCAATCGAGTCCTGTTCGCGCTCCAGCAGCCAGACGATGTCGCGCATGGCCAGCGAGCTTTCGCGGGCGATGAGTTCGACCTCGCCGAGGTCGTCGTCGAGCTGCTCCGGGCCGTTGAGTCTTGCCAGGTCCTTGCGGACCGTGCGGGCAATCAGCGAGATGCTGCCCAAGTTGCTGCCGATGTCATCGTGAAGGTCGGCCGCGATCCGCTTGCGGATGATGTCCAGATGGTCCTTGGAGCGCATCCGGCGACGCTCGAAGATGAAGACGGGAATCAGGAAGGTCATGCCGAGCATCACCGCGGCCCCCCAGGAGACGTTGAGCTCGCTGCGGGTGCTCAACTTGCGGTGGACCTCGCGCAGGGCGTTGAGCTCTTGTTCGATGTTGCTGCGCTTGATCAGTTGCGAGAGCCAGACCCGCACGGGGGCAATCGGTTTGTTGGAGCTGTAGCCGTCGGTCAGGGAATGGACCTCGCTGCGCTCCTCGCCCTGCAAGCGGGTGACCGGCCTTCCGGTGGCAAGATTCCTGCCCTCGGACCAGACCTCGATTTCGGAAAGGGCGCTGATGTGGCGCTCGCCCATGCTCCAGGGGGATATGGCCCGGATGGCAATGCTCCGGGTCTGAATGCCCTCGAGGGCCAGCACCAGCGGGCTGAGTTGATTGGCGCCGGGAAGGGGGTTGGCCCATTGCTGGATCATGGTGTCACTGCCGCCATCCCTGGAGAGAACCTGTAGGGTGTCCGGGAAGATGGAGAGGTGTTGTGCGCCGGGAACCTGGTAGGGAAAAAGCACGATCCGGTCGATCCCACCGTGCTCCGGCAACTCGAGTTGCCAGGTGGTGGGCTCATCGGGATCCTGGACGATCACCGCGTCACCCCGTTTGCCGGTGGCGGGTTTGCCGTGGTCCCAGGCACCGAGCGAGGTGCGGCCGTCGTTGAGGGCCTCGGGGTGCCACATGGCATTGTTTTCAAGGGAGCCATTGGCGCTGACCGTGGCATTCAGGGAGACCGGCTCGCCATTGGAGAAAACGAAAATTTCGGCGAGGCCGAAGAGGTCGATGGTATTTTCGTTGTATTTGAGATGCACCCGGAGACGCACGTAGCGTCCAGAGAGGCGCGATTGCACATGGAGCAATCTGATTTTGGCCGGTTCCTGGGTGCTCCTGCCCTGCTGGTGGATGATCCTGGCATCGCTGAAGTCCGCCCGGTCGGCGACCTCGAGGGTGAAGCTGGCAGGGAAGATCCCCGGATCCTCGGGCCGGTCGCGCTGGCAGGGTATCAGAAAGATGTCGTCGATGGGCATGCGCTCTCCCAGGTCCAGAACCACCTGGGGGTCGGGCGCATCTTCGGATGCGAGGTAGCCGCGATGGCCGATGCGGTAGCGCTGGGGAAAATTCTCGGGTTTGGCAAGGGTCGCGAGCTCCCGGTCCAGCCAATTGATGCGTTGCTCCAGCTTGACCAACTTTGGACTGACAAAACGAGCGAGTTGCGAGATCGGATTGGGTGGAGGCGGCGTGATCTCCACATCGGCCTTGGCTTGCCTGTCCTCAGCAGCGAAGGGTTCGGGTTCTGCCTTGAGGGTGCCCTCATGGTCTGCCCCGCCAGAAGGAGGGGCACCAATTTCAGCGGCCAGACCGATCAAGGGAAGAAGGGTAAATAACAGGCCTAATGGAAGAAGGGTCTTCATCAAGCGTAGGGGATTCCCATAAACTGGGGGAATCCATCGCTCCCATCAATCTTTTTTGCCGTGCTTACGATTTATTCATCAGAGGCAGCGGAGAACGCGTTTAACGGCCTCGCGTTTGAGGCGCAGTTCACGCCATTCGTTGACCATGCGGCTGGCTTCGATGACACCGCATCCGGCGGGAAGCTTGAGCGTGTTGTCTTCCCACCAGACACCGCGGATCGCCACGACGGCCTCGAAGCGGCCGTTTTCCCAGACTCCGTAGGGAGCGCCAAAGCCCGCCGGGCAATCGAGGCGTTCGCGCCAATCGATGAGTTGCTTCATGGTGGTGGCAGTGCGTGGCAGGGGCCCGAGGGCCGGTGTCGGATGCAGCCTCTTGAGCAATTCCGCTGGAGCCACCGGCTGGCTCAATTCGACGCGGATGGGCGTGAGGAAATGGACGATGGGCCCGAGATCCAGGATTTCGCGCTCGCCGCGTTCGAGTATCCCCAGGTCGAGCAGCTTGGCCTCCAAGGTCTGGGCCACGTATTCGTGCTCACGGATCTCCTTTTCATCCACCGCAAAGATGTCGCGGTCCTCGCTGCGGGCCGTGCCGGCCAGGGCCATGGTCCGCAATTCCGACCCGTTCATCGAGAGTAGCAATTCCGGAGTGGCGCCGGCGAAGCCTTGATCGCCATTCTTGTAACCGTATGAATGAAGCGGGCTGCGGCAGCTGGCCATCGAACCCATGAGGTCCAGCGCCTGGAAGTTCTTGCTGTGGCCGACTTCTGTCACCACCGGAACGGTTTTCTCGAAACGGCCCTGGCGGATCGAAATCATGATTTCCTGGAAGACCTCCGAGAAGGCGACCGTGTCGACGGGCTGCCAGTCGAATTGGGGGGGCATGCCTGCGGGCAGGCGGTGGGACAGCTCCGCCACATCGATGACTTCGTATTCAGCCGGTATGCGCCAGGGCTCTGCCCCCGGCTGGCCGTAGGGGCGCAAGTGAAATGCAACGCCCTCTTCGGGCGCTTCCCGGGCCGCCGCCATCGGTCCATGACCGATCACCACCGACCCGTCATTGCGGGCCAGCCAGGCCATGGACTCTGCATTCGCTTGCGTCATCTGTCGGCAAGATGACCCCGGCCTGTCCCGGCCGCAAGGCCTCAAAAGGCGTTGCGGATCTGACGCACGACCGGGCGCTTGCCGTCCTCAAGCAGCACTTCCAGCACGTCGAAGCGCCAGGCCGGCTTTTCCTGTCCCAACTGGCGGATCCAGTGGCGCGCGCCGCGCTCGATCAGGGCCTGTTTGTGAGAGTCCACGGCGTCGAGCGGCCGAATGCGCTGGCCGCCAGAGCGGGTCTTGACCTCGATGAAGAGCAGTAGCCTCTGCTTGCGCGCGATGATGTCGACCTCACCTCCCCTGGGTGCGCGGTAATTGCGCGCGAGGATGGAGTGGCCCTGGCTGCGCAACCAGCTGACCGCGATCCGCTCGCCCCGCCGACCGATCCACCGGCGACTGCGCGGGGAGCCGTCCCGTTCAGTCAAGCGGCAGCGTGAGTTGAGCCACGGGCTGAAACGAGCGACGATGGTGGAGGCAAGGGCCGTGGGTGCGAAGCGCTTCAAGATGCTCCTTGGTGCCATAACCCTGGTGTCGGGCAAAGCCATAAGCCGGGAACTCCTGGTCAATTTCGCGCATCAGCCGATCGCGGGTCACCTTGGCGATGATGCTGGCGGCGGCAATGGACAGTGACTTGGAGTCGCCCTTGACCTCGGCGTGGAAGGGCAGGGGGAAGTCCCTTACCGGAAGCCCGTCGATGAGGCAGTGATCCGGGGCGGTGTGAAGTGCTTCCGTGGCCCGCCTCATGGCAAGGTGGGTGGCGCGCAGAATGTTGAGCTGGTCGATTTCCTCGCAGCTGCAACTGCCGCTGGCCCAGATGACCTCAGGATTTCCGCAAATCCGTTGGTAGAGTTGCTCGCGCTTGTTGGCGCTAAGCTTCTTGGAGTCGTTGAGTCCCTCACACTTGAAGCGCTTGGGAAGGATGACCGCAGCGGCCACCACGGGCCCCGCCAGAGGCCCGCGCCCAGCCTCATCAATTCCCGCGATCCGGGCGTAGCCAGCGGCAATAAATCGGCTCTCGAGTTTCAGGTCGGGCATGGAAAACCAGGACAATTCCTGCGCAGATGGGTCTCTCATTTCGGCCAGGAAATGTAAAATCGATTTCCCGCTTTGTGTCCGCGCTTCCTTCGGGGTTGGCGAGGTCCGGATTGTCGTTTAGATAGGGCAATGGATTTGCCCACCTTCCAGCAATGGGAAGCATTGGAGTTGCACGATTACGGCGGCTGCGGCGAGGTGTTTTTGGCGCGCAACGAGGCGGATGAACCGGTGGCTCTGAAGCGGCTCGAGGATCTCTCGGTCAGTCGCCGGATGCTTGCCAAGATGACGGAGCGCCTGGCCGCCGAAGCTTGGCCAGAGGGGGTAATGCCTCTCTTGGGAGCGTCCCTCTCCAGCAGTCCCCTGATGCTGGTGATGCCTTGGCATGCGGATTGGAACGATGAGGACGGTTGGCATTCGCGCAGCCTGCAACACGCCATCGACGACTATCCGAAGAAGGACGCCTGGCCCCTGATCCGCGAACTCGCGGCCGCGCTGGCACGCATGCACGCCAAGCACGTGCCCCACGGCAACCTCAAGCCTGGCAACCTGTTCTTTGACGATGAGGGCAAGCTGCTGGCCAGTGACTGGTGCTTGGGCAATGTCCCCGGCGTCCATCTCTTCAATTTCACCGATGCCCTGCTGTATCAGCCGCCCGAGCAGTTGCTCGATCCCTCGGGCTATCTCGACGAGCAGGGTTACGGCTGGGATGTCTTTGCCTTCGGCGTCCTTGCCTACCGTCTGCTGACCGGGCATTTCCCGCGCTGCAACGAGGTCTTCAGCCAGGTGGCACCGCCGCCGGGAGAAACCCGCTGCGACGGCCTCAAGGCGGAACCCGAGAAGGTCGCCCACAATCTGGAGCGGGCCCCCAAGCCCACTTGGCCGGACAAGCCGGCCGGGGAACTCGAACAACGGCAACGCGAGTGGGTGATGCGCTGTCTGGAGATCGATCCGATGAAGCGGCCGGCAAGCATGCTCGAGGTCGCGGCCGGCCTCGGCATGATCGAGGAACAACTCAAGCAGGAGCACGAATACCAGCGGGTCGTGACCCTCAACCAGCGCGCCAAGCGCAGGATTGCAGCACTCCTGACGGTGCTCACTGCCTGTGCGGTCGCGATTCTGGTGTTGGCCGGGCTGTGGCGTTTCGCCGAAGCCCGCCTGGCATCGGAGAAACGTGACATCAAGCAGGAGCGCAGCAGGTTGACGACCGCCGCAGAAACGGCGAAGCGCAGCGAGAGCGTGGCGCGCAAGGCCGAGGCAGGCTTGCGCAGGGAGCTGGCCGAGGATCGGGCGCATTACCGCAGCCAGCTGCAGGCCTCGCGCAAGGTCGCGGACCGACTCTTTGCCTGGGCCATGGAAAAGGATCGGCGGCAGCTGCCACCCCTCGACGGTCGCGAGAAACGGCTGCGCAAACTGGAAGCGGATCTGGTGGCTTTCATCGAAGAGGCGGAGCCCATGCCCGAACTCGAGAAGGAAGTGGCGAGGGCCCGGCTGCAACTGGCCGAGATCTCGATTTCGCTCGGCGAGGCGAAACTGGCCAGTGAACGCTTCGAGGCTGCCTATGCGGCATGGCGGGATCGCGAGATCGATCCGGATCTCAAGATGCGGATGGCCACCGACAGCCTGTTGATTGCCAAACTGATGGAAGGCAAGGTCCACGCCGAGCGGGCCCGGAAGTCCTTTGAGCGGGCACGCGCGCTCCTGTCCGAACTGGATGCGGCTGAAGTGGGAAGGGACCGTCTCGACCAGCTCCATGCCGTGCTCGACTATCGCGAGGCCAAGCTGCTTGCCCAACAGGGCGACGAGGTCAAGGCGCTGGGTCAATTGATGCGTGCCACCGAGACCCTCAACCGGATTGCCAGCCAGCGTCCCGATGTCGCCCTGCTGCATTCCGCACTTGCCGATTGCTACCTCTCATCCGCATCCATTCTCGAGGGAATCGGCAATCCCGGGGATGCCCGTGAGGCGCGTCTGCTGGCAGTGGGTGAATTGCTGGCCCTGCGCAAGGCCAATCCGCAGGACCTGGACGTGCAGGACGAACTCGCTGCCTGCTACAGCGCCATGGCGGAAGCGTCCTTCCTCTCCGGTGACCTGGAGGGCACCAGCCAACGTGTCGAGCAGGCCCTCGACCTGTTGAAGGGTTACCTGGCCAAACGCCCCCATGACGACGATGCCCTCGTGCGCAAGGCCGCGTTGCTTGCACTCAGGGGCGGCATCCTGCGCGACCGCGGCAAGGGTGATGGCTCCATCGCACATTACAATGAGGCCCAGAGCATCCTGGAGGATGTCCTCAAGCGCCAACCCGAGCACCCGATGGCCTCCTACCGGCTCGCCCTGGTTTGGTGGCAGAAAGGTCGCATGCTGGGCATCAACGGAAATTCGGCCGCAGAGATGGCCTTTTTGGTCAAGGCGTCCAACCTGCTTGAGCAAATCGAGAAGCGCGGTGACGAAGCGGGTCCCGGCCCCGAGCAACTGAAGCGCTCAAGGGCCTACCTACAGGGCGACATTGGACATGCCTGTGAGCTTGCCGGCAAGTCCAGGCAGTCGGAGGCCTCCCTCAAGAGGGCCATCATCCTGTGGCAGGAATTGAGCGAGATGCGGCCCCGCAGCGAGGAATACCAG
This sequence comes from Akkermansiaceae bacterium, assembly GCA_033722655.1. Taxonomy (GTDB): domain Bacteria; phylum Verrucomicrobiota; class Verrucomicrobiia; order Verrucomicrobiales; family Akkermansiaceae; genus Luteolibacter. The sequence goes on from JAWVYP010000019.1 coordinate 9,831, forward strand.
CAAGCCCTGGAGTGGTGCCGTGAGCGGGTCGAGCGAATGGGCTCCATCCGCAAAGTGGACTGAAGCGTGTTCCCGGCGCGGAGACAATTCAGTTCGGCAGTTTAGAATTGGCAGTGCTTCGCTTTGGCGGAAGCATGGTGCCGATGGCTGGCCAGATGAGCGAATTTCCAGGACTTCAGGTGCGGGTGGATGAGGTCGTGCACATGCCCGGCCTCGACGCGCCCGTCAACAAGCCCCACCCCTTCGTCTATTTCATCACCATCCAGAACGAGTCGCCCGTGCCCGTGACCCTAAAGGCACGCAAATGGGTGGTCCGTGAGAGCGGGGGAGAGGTCACGGTGGTCGAAGGAGATGGCATCGTGGGACAGACTCCGACCATCGAACCTGGACGCCACTTTTCCTACAACAGCTATCACGTGGTGGCGCGGGATGCCGAGGTGGAAGGGGCCTTCTTCGGAGTGCTTGCGACCGGTGAGCAGGTCTTTGTGCGCATTCCCGACTTCGGCTTGAAGGTGCCCGAGTCCTGAATTGGGGATCTTCTCCTGCCCGCTCATCCGCGGCAGAGCACGGCGTTCATGCGCACGTCGTGGTCCTCGAGTTCAATCTGCTCCATCAACTGGAAGCCGAAACCCACCCCGATCTTGAGCGCATCCTCGCGGGCGCCGGCGAGCATGCGGTCGTAGTAGCCGCGACCGCGGCCCAGGCGTCCTCCATGCGGATCGAATGCGAGACCCGGACAGATGAAGATGTCGATCTCGTTGCACGGGACCGTTGGCAGGCTGCTGACGGGCTCGGCAATGCCGAAGGCTCCTTTCTTGAGCTGGCTTGCCGGCTCCCAGACCCGGTGGAAATGCAGGCGCTCGCCGTCGACGCGTGGAAACAGCCATTGGTGGCGGGGCAGTTGCTCGATCAGGGGGGTGATGTCGGGTTCACCAGGCAGGGCCGAATAAATTGCAATGCGCCGCTCCTGCTCCAGTTCTCCAATGGTTTCAAGCAGGGCTGTGCGCAGAGTCCCGGCATCCCCATCATGGCTGGCGAGCTGCTGGCGCATGCGCTTGCGCAGTGAGAATTTTCCTTCGGGTTGTCGATCAATTGTCACTTGCCAATGCCCTGCTTATCATGATCCCTTGTCAATGTGAAGGGGATCTGCACTTTCTTGGCCATCGCTTGCCTGGCAATACCTCCGGGCTTGGCATCGGGTCAGGATGGGCCCGGAGTTGCGCCACTGAAAATCGCGTGGAAAGCCCTCAAGGTTGCCAAGAGCCATTTTCCGCACACCGTCGCCATGATGGACGCGGAGCGCGATGATTACGCCGCCAATCTCAGTGGCATCGCCGTGCACCAGTTGCATGCCGGGAAGGCGGACGAAGATTCACAGGAACTGGCACGCCAGCTCATGGCCCTGGCCCTGCACCTTTCGCCACGCAACAAGCAGGCCGTGGTTCTCAATGCCAAGTTGGCTCAAGGCAAGGTGCCGCCGGCTCCGGCCACCGATTACCGCGCGGAAACCATGGCCCGGCTGCTGATGGAGCGCGGCAAGCTTCTCGAGAAACAGGAAGGCAAGGAGAACGTGGAACTCGCCGGTTACTTCTACCAGGCGGCGGTCGAACTCGATCCCGGCAACGAGGACGCCATCTACCTCAGCGAGCTCTACCGGATCAATCACGACGAGGTGGCCTGGGACCTCCTGATGCGCAACCGCTAGCGTGGGGGCGGATTCCTGCCAAGGCCTGTAGCCCACTGGGTTTCAAGCCCTCCGAAACCTGATTATCTTGGGCTTGCTAGCTGCGTCAGGCCACTTACCGTGAGCGGTAAATCAACATGAAAATCTGGCTCGACGGAAATCTGGTGGATGAAGCGGACGCGAAGCTCTCGGTCTTCGATCACGGCATCCTGTATGGCGATGGCGTGTTTGAGGGCATCCGCTTCTACAATGGTCGCATCTTCCGTCTCGAAGAGCACATCCGCCGCCTCTTCGATTCCGCGCGAGCCATCATTCTCGACATCCCCTGGACCCAGGAGGAGGTCTGCGAATACACCCGCCAGACGGTGGCGGCCAACGGCTTGAGTGACGGCTACATCCGCCTGGTGGTGACGCGTGGCGCTGGCGGTCTGGGGCTCAACCCCTACCTCTGCCCCAAACCATCGATGTTCATCATCGCCTCGACCATCCAGCTCTACCCCAAGGAGCATTACGAAAACGGCCTTTCCATCGTGACCTGTGCCACCCGTCGCCCCGCGCCCGCCGCCTTGATGCCCCAGGTCAAGTCACTCAATTACCTCAACAACGTGATGGCCAAGGTGGAGGCCATCCGGGCCGATGCGCTCGAGGCGCTCATGCTCAACGAGCAGGGCTACGTTGCGGAATGCACCGGTGACAATGTCTTCATCGTCAAGGACGGGGCGGTGCACACGCCCCTGATCAGTGACGGGGCGTTGGATGGTATTACCCGCGATGTGATCATCGAACTCTGTGCCAAGCTCAACATCCCGGTGGTTGAACGCTCGCTGACCCGCTACGACATTTTCATCGCCGACGAATGCTTTCTGACCGGAACGGCTGCCGAAGTGATTCCCGTGGTCGAGCTCGATCGCCGCAGAATCGGCACCGGCGAGCCTGGTGAAATCACGCGCAAACTCCTCAAGGCCTTCCACGAACTTGCCATGAGCACCGGAACTCCGATAAGCTGAGGAGCCTGGAGACCATCGCGACCCCATGAAATGCGACTACTGTGACAGCAAGGCCACCGTTTTCCTGACCCAACTGGCGGAAGGTCAGATGAAGAAGGTGTGCCTCTGCGAACCCTGTGCGAAGGACAAGGGAGTCACCGATCCCACCGGTTTCTCGATGGCCGACATGCTGCTCGGCGGCCTGGTCGGCAAGGCCATGGAGGGCATGCCGGTGGTCACGGGCACCAAGCCGCGCCGCTGCCCTTCCTGCGGCTTCACCCTCGACGATTTGCGCCGCGTGCGCCGTTTCGGCTGTGCCGATTGCTACCAGACTTTCTCGGAGGAAGTTAACAACATGCTGCGCAGCATGCACCCGGGAACCAGCCATGTCGGCAAGGTGCCCGAGGGACTGGTGGCCAAGCAGGTCCGCAGCCAGCGCCTGGAGGAACTGCAGGAGCGCCTCGACGAGGCGATTGCCGCCGAGAGTTACGAGGAAGCGGCGGGAATCCGCGACGAAATCCAGAACCTCTCCGAGTCCAAATCCTGACGGTCCTTCGCTCATGATGCGTTTTTCGACATTGATCAAGCACCCAGCCAACTGGATGACCGGCGGAGACGGCAACGGCGGCGCGGTGCTGACTTCGCGCATCCGCCTGGCGCGCAACCTGCGCGGGCTGCCATTTCCCGGTTGGGCCAAGCGCCCGGAGCGGGATGAGGCGCTCGAGCGGATGCGCGGCCCGGTCGAGGGGCTTTCGGTGATGAAGGACGCTTTCTCCCAGGAGCTCGGCCAACTCGACTCCGTGCAAAAGCAGGTGCTCGTCGAACGCCACCTGATCTCGCGCGAACATGCCGCACGGGGCGACGGTTCGGCGGCAATCATCGAGCGCAAGCAGCACTTCAGCATGATGCTCAACGAGGAGGACCACCTGCGCATGCAGGCCATCCGCCCGGGTCTGCAGCTGATGGATGCCTACGAGGCCCTCGACGAGGTCGATTCCAGCCTCGAGAGGGAGCTGGAATACGCCTTCGACTCCAAACTGGGATACCTGACCACCTGCCCGACCAATCTCGGCACCGGCATGCGGGCTTCGGCCATGCTTCACCTGCCGGGTCTGGTGCTCAGCGACCAGATCGGCCAGGTGCTTCAAGGCGTGAACAAGATCGGCCTCGCCGTGCGCGGGCTTTACGGCGAAGGAACCGAATCGCTTGGCAATCTTTACCAGATTTCAAATCAATCGACCCTCGGCGAGACAGAGACCGAGATCATCCGCCGTCTGGAGCGCGTCATCGCCCAGGTCGCCGAGCACGAACAGAATGCCCGCGAGAAGCTGCAGGAGGACGATCCGGCGATGGTGGCGGACAAGGTCGGCCGAGCCTACGGCCTGCTGCGCCACGCCCACCTGATTGAATCCAAGGAGGCACTCAACCTGCTTTCCCTGCTGAGACTGGGCGGCAGCCTTGAATATTTCCCCCCGGAAACCGTCTCACGTTGTGACGAATTGCTGATGGAAATCCAGCCCGCCCACCTTCAATTGCACGCCGGCCGCAAGCTGGCAGCAGACGAGCGGGACACAATTCGGGCGAAAATCATACGCGACCATTTGCAATCCCTCGATTCCCCTGATACCGATAGTAAGAACCATTCATCCGGACCTGCGTCCGAACCCCCTGATCCCGCATGAACAATTTCACTCCCAGAGCGCAACAAGTCCTCGCATTGGCCCGCAAAGAGGCGGACCGCTTCAATCATTCCTACGTGGGGACAGAGCACCTGCTCCTGGGTCTGATCAAGCTGGGTCAGGGAGTGGCGGTCAACGTGCTCGAGCGCATGGGTCTCGAACTCGAGTCGGTGCGCATGGAGGTCGAAAAGGAAGTCGGTTCCGGTCCCCCCCAGAAATCTCCCGGCAACATTCCCTACACGCCCCGCGTGAAGAAGGTGCTGGCACTTGCCAACAAGGAGGCCAAGACCCTCAACCATTCCTACGTTGGCACCGAGCACCTGTTGCTCGGCCTGTTGCGCGAAGGGGAGGGCGTTGCCGCGCGCGTGCTCAAGCGCCTGGATGTCGACATCCAGCGCACCCGCAACGAGATCCTCGCCGAGATCGATCCCAACTTCTCGCCTGAGGGCAGTGACATGGACGATGATGACGACATGGAGCCTGGTCCCTTCGATGACGAAGGAGCCGTCGGTGGCATGGGACCCGAGGCCGAGCCCGGCGGCGGTCGCTCCAAGACTCCCGCGCTCAAGGCCTTCGGCCGTGACCTGACCAAGGTGGCCAAGGAGGGAGGCCTCGACCCGGTCATCGGCCGCGAGGACGAGATCGAGCGCGTGATCCAGATTCTCTGCCGCCGCACCAAGAACAACCCTGTGCTCATCGGCGAAGCCGGGGTCGGCAAGACCGCCATCGTCGAGGGCCTTGCCCAGGAAATCGCAAACGGCAACGTGCCTGAAATCCTGCGCGACAAACGCGTGGTCACCCTCGACCTCGCCCTCATGGTCGCTGGCACCAAGTATCGCGGCCAGTTCGAGGAGCGCATCAAGGCGGTGATGGATGAAATCCGCAAGGTCAAGAACGTCATCCTCTTCATCGACGAGCTGCACACCATCGTCGGTGCCGGTTCGGCGGAAGGGGCGATGGATGCCTCCAACATCATCAAGCCGGCCCTCAGTCGCTCCGAATTGCAGTGCGTGGGTGCGACCACCCTCAACGAATACCGCAAGCACATCGAGAAGGACTCCGCGCTTGAGCGCCGCTTTCAACAGGTGAAGGTCGACGAACCTTCGGTCGAGGACGCCATCGAGATCCTCAAGGGCCTGCAGGAGAAATATGAGAATCACCACAAGGCCAAGTTCACGCCGGAAGCCATCGAGGCTGCGGTCAACCTGACCTCGCGCTACCTCACCGCGCGCTACCTGCCTGACAAGGCCATCGACGTGCTCGACGAAGCCGGCGCCCGCGCCCGCATCGGCACCTTGACCCGACCGCCCGAGATCAAGGAGCTCGAGGCCGACATCGAAAAGATCAACAAGGAGAAGCTTGCCGCCATTTCCGAACAGAACTTCGAAAAGGCCGCAGCACTTCGCGACGACGAGAAGCAGGCCAAGGCCAAGCTCGAGGAAACCCTTGAGGCCTGGCGCTCCACCTCCGAGGAGACCATCGTCGACGTCACCGACGACGACATCATGAGCGTGGTCGCCAAATGGACCGGCGTGCCGCTCAATCGCATGGAGCAGAAGGAGGCCGAGAAGCTGCTCAAGATGGAAGAGGACCTCAAGAGCCGCGTCATCGGCCAGGACGAGGCCGTGGTCGCCATCTCCAAGGCCCTGCGCCGTTCGCGTGCCGATCTCAAGGATCCGCGCCGCCCCATCGGTTCCTTTCTCTTCCTTGGCCCCACCGGTGTGGGCAAGACCTACCTCGCCCGCAATCTCGCCGAATTCATGTTCGGCGACCGCGAAGCGCTCATCCAGGTCGACATGTCCGAATACATGGAGAAGTTCACCACCAGCCGCCTGATCGGCTCGCCTCCGGGTTACGTCGGTCACGACGAGGGTGGCCAGCTTTCCGAAGCGGTGCGACGCCGCCCCTACTCCGTGGTGCTTTTCGACGAGATCGAGAAGGCCCACCCGGATGTGATGAACCTACTCTTGCAGATTCTTGAGGACGGCACCGTCACCGATTCGCTCGGCCGCAAAATCGACTTCCGCAACACCATCATCATCATGACCTCCAACGTGGGAGCCTCGATGATCAAGCGCCAGACCTCGCTGGGCTTCGGAGCCATGCAGGAGGACGAGGCCGATTTCGAGGGCATGAAGGCCAAGATTATGGAAGAGTCCAAGAAGAGCTTCAAACCGGAATTCCTCAACCGTCTCGATGACCTGGTGGTCTTCCACATGCTCGAGAAGAAGGACCTCAACCAGATCGTCGATCTTGAGGTCGACAAGCTGCTCAAGCGTCTCAAGGAGAAGGAAATCACCATGACCCTCAGCGATGGCGCCCGCGACTTCCTCTCCGAGAAGGGCTTTGATCCGGACTATGGTGCGCGACCCATGCGCCGAGCCGTCGAGCGCCACCTCGAGGATCCGCTGGCCGAAGCGCTGCTTCGCGGCGAGGTCAAGGAGGGCGACAAGGTCAAGGTCGTCAAGAAGAAGGGGGCCGACGAGCTTTCCTTTGACAGCAGCCCGCCCAAGCGCAAGAAGAAGGCCAAGGCTTAGTCGGCCCGAGCTATCAGGCGACCCTTCCATGTCCGAGCGCATCTCCATTCCGCAATACGCGATGGCTCTGGCCCACGTCGCCAGCCTGCGCTCAGAGGACCCCTATCGCAAGGTGGGTGCCGCAGCACTCGACTTCGACAACCGCGTCATCGGCACCGCCTACAACGGCCTCGCACCGGGTTACGATGCCCCGCCCGGATTCTGGGACGACCGCGAAGCGCGCCAGAAATTCATGCTGCACGCCGAGATCAACCTCTGCAGCTTATTCCGGCGCGGCGAGGCCAAGCTGGTGGCCACCACCACCATGCCTTGTACTTCCTGCATGCAGACCCTCTGCGCCTATGGCATCCGCGAGATCTACTACCGCGAGATCTACCATGCCTCCGATGCCCAGGAAGTGGCCGACCGCTACGGCGTGAAGCTAGAGCAGGTGACCGATTTTCCGACCAGCGGGGCGGAGCTGGCCTGAAGCCGACCCGGTGGAAATGACTTGTCTGGGTCATTGGTCGTCCATGAATCTGCATCATGGATTCGAGCCCTTAAGTGAAACCGAAGGTCAATCAGGCCTTCCTCTGGATGATTTGTTTGGTGGCCGCCCTCGGCGGGTTTCTTTTTGGCTACGATTGGATCGTCATCGGTGGTTCGAAAATCTTTTATGAACCGCACTTTGGAATAACCGGTGAAGAGAATGAATTCCTGCAGGGATGGGGGACCAGTTCCGCCCTGCTGGGCTGCGTGGTGGGAGCCTTGGCCTGCTCTTTTGTCTCGGACCGGTTCGGACGCAAGCGCCTGCTGATCCTCGCCGGCATTCTTTTCACTGTCTCAGCCATCGGCACCGCCTTGGCGGGCAGTTTTGCCGCCTACAACGGGTATCGAATCGTCGGCGGGCTGGGCATGGGCATTGCGCTCAATGTGTCGCCCCTTTACATCGCCGAGATGAGTCCCTCGAAGATGCGCGGGATGATGGTCTCGGTGAACCAGTTGACGGTCATGATCGGCCTACTCTGTGCGCAGATCATCAACTGGCAAATTTCTGCGTTGGATGACCCGCTTCCCGCGAATGCCACTGCGGAATACATCGCCCGGACCTGGAACGGAACCATCGGTTGGCGCTGGATGTTTGCCGCCGAGGCAGTACCCGCGACCCTGTTCTTCGTGCTGATGCTTTTTGTACCCGAGAGCGCGCGCTGGCTGATGAAGAAGGGACGCAAGGAGGAGGCCCGCAAGGTGTTCACCCGGCTCGGGGGCAAGGCTTACGCGGATGCCGAGATTGCGGATGTGGGAAGTACTCTGCCCGAGAACGAGATCGGGGTGGTGCGCTTCTCTGACCTCGTCGAGAAGCACATCTTCAAGGTCATCCTGCTGGGAATCTTCCTCAGCTTCCTCCAGCAGTGGTGCGGCATGAATGCAGTGTTCTACTACGCCGCCGACATCTTCAAGGCGGCCGGCTACGAGGTCGGCGAGATCATGTTCAACATCGTGATCATCGGCGCGGTGATGACCCTTTCGGTGCTGGTCACCATGGCCCTGGTGGACCGGGCGGGACGCAAGAGGCTGTGGCTGTTCGGCTGTGGTGTGCTGGCAGTGGTTTATGTGGCCATCGCGCTCTGCTTTCTCACCGATCAGCTGGGTGCTCCCGTGGTGGGCCTGGTGCTGGTCTGTGTATCGGCATACTCCTTCACCCTGGCCCCGCTGCTGTGGGTCATTCTCTCCGAGATCTACCCCAACCGCATCCGGGGTGCCGCGGTATCCATTGCCGCGACCGCCCATTGGGTGGCCAACTTCATTCTCACCGTCACCTTTCCCAAGGTGAACGGCTTGCTGAGCGATATCGAGATTGGCGACGGCAAGACCCTCGGCATGGCCGGAGTGTTCTTCCTGTTTGCCGCGGTCTGTGCATCCGGCTTTCTGATTGCCAGAAAGGTGCTGCCGGAAACCAAGGGCAAGACGCTCGAAGACATCGAGCGGGAACTCTACGCGAAATAAACGCAGCCGCATTCGTGAGAATGCGAGTGAGGTAGAGTTGGCGCTGCGTTAGAAGCTCGCATTCGGTGGATGCGGAGCGCTTATCTTGTTGGGGGTAAGCAGCGAGGCGGGCGGCGGCGTAGCGGAGCGGAGCCGTGGGCAGGCGGGAACCGCCGACCGCCTGGCTGGGCGGCATGTGCGGGGGCAAATTGAGCCGAAGGCGAACTGGATTGCGTGCTGGCGCGGGAGCTGCCCGGCCGAAGGGTGCTTGTGACTGCGTGCTGTAATGCCGGGCGGTGGGGGCCATGGAGGGGCCCCCGCTTGCGGGGAGGCACCATGGGTGGCAAGCGAAGCGGGGCGCTCGGCATTACTACACGCATGTCACATGACCCCGAAGGCCAGCAGCGCACGTGATCAGCACGCAAGTGGCATGCCATCGGGCGCGGAGCCTGATTCTGTGGAGCGGAGCATC